>CAYZUC010000026.1:0-31684 GCA_964481705.1 uncultured Lachnospiraceae bacterium | reverse complement strand
CGGGGATACCAGAGCAGTTACTTCCATCAAGGATAAAGATACCGGGGAAAGAATCATAGGTACCAAAGCTTCTGATGTAGTAATTGATACCGTGCTGAATAAGGGACAGGAATATAATTCGATGAACCTCAAGATTAATGACACACCTTACTATGTATTTTATGTTCCAATTAAGGGAGCGGATGGCAAGACGATTGGCATGTCGTTTTCGGGAGTTCCGGCCACTGAGGTAAATACTTTTATTTCACAGAAGACTACCTTGATGGTAATTGTAGCATTTCTTAGTCTTGTACTCACAGGCTTCACGAGCATCCTTTCTACAAAATCAATTGTATTGAACATAAGCTATATAAAAGAAATGCTTGAGAAATTGATGGAAGGTGACTTTACTCAGGATGTTAATGCAAAAGTATTGAAACGGACGGATGAATTGGGACAGATGGCGCAGACAGTACAACACCTGAAGGACAAGATTCGTGAGGTGGTATCTGATATTAAGTCATCATCCTCCACATTACGGGATTCGGGTAATACATTGGATGAAATGGCTACGCAGACAAGTACGACAACAGATGAAATCAGTCATGCCATTGAGGACATCTCGAAGGGTGCGGTATCGCAGGCAGAGGAGATAGAAACAGCTTCCCGCAATATCAGTCAAATGGGTCAGCTGATTGAAGATATTGTACATGAAGTGGAAGGCCTTGGGAAGACATCCGATAATATGAAGCAGGCCAGTGATGAATCTACTATCATTATTAATCAGTTGAGCGCATCGAACGACAAGACGACAGAAGCAATTGGTAAGATTGGACATCAGATTCATGCTACGAATGATTCTGTTCAGGAAATCCGTCAGGCAGTCGAATTGATTACATCCATAGCGGACGAGACCAGTCTTCTTTCCCTGAATGCAAGTATAGAGGCAGCCAGGGCCGGAGAACATGGCAAAGGATTTGCGGTTGTGGCATCTGAGATTCAGAAACTGGCAGAGCAGTCGAATTCCTCAGCAAGGAAGATAGAAGAGGTTATTGACAGTCTGTTAGCAGAATCTGAGATGACGGTAAAGGTTATGGAAGATGTTGAGGTTATTGTTGCTGAACAACAGGAGAAGCTCAATGAGACAAAAGAGAAATTTGTTCAGGTAACCCAGGGTGTAAATACCTCCAGAAGTGAGACAGCGACGATTCAGGATCGTACGGAGGTCTGTGACGATTCCAGATCCAAGGTGGTAGATGTAATCTCCAATCTCTCGGCGATATCAGAAGAGAATGCAGCAAGTACGCAGGAGACTACGGCTTCTATGCAGGAATTGAATGCAACGATCAATCTTTTGGCTGATGCAGCTAAGAACCTTAAGGAGTTGTCTGGTGAATTGGATCAGGACATTCAGTTCTTCCACGTATAGACGAAAGATAATTGCTATCTTATGACAAATGTGGTAATATAAGTTTAGTAAGGGAGCTTGTTGAATAACAAGCTCCCATTGTAGTAGAAGACAATAAATACTTGGAATTGAGGACGCAAAATGGTATGTAATAATGTATTAGAGGCGATGGGACAGACTCCGGTTATTCGCCTGAATCGCATGGTAGGAGAGGATTCAGCAGAGGTGCTTGTTAAATACGAGGGGCTGAATGTCGGCGGCTCGATTAAGACACGTACCGCATACAATATGATCAAGGCTGGAGAGAAGGATGGCAGAATCAAGGAAGGAACCATCATTGTAGAGCCGACAAGTGGTAATCAAGGGATTGGACTTGCATTGATAGGCGCAGTGAAAGGATATCGAACGATTATTATTATGCCCGATTCTGTGAGTCATGAACGGAAGTTACTGGTGGAGCATTATGGGGCAGAGGTGATTCTCGTTCATGATGATGGAGATATTGGAAAATGTATTGCAGAATGTATGGAGACAGCTAGAAAGATGGAACGCGAGAATCCTAATGTTTATGTTCCGGAGCAATTTTCAAATCCAGCGAATCCAAGAGTACATAAGCACCATACGGGAGTGGAGATACTCGAGCAGGTAGCAGGTCCGATTGACGGATTTTGCTCCGGTATTGGAACAGGCGGAACCATCTCCGGTATTGGAGAAGTTCTTAAGGCACAGAACCCAGAAATTGAAATCTGGGCTGTAGAGCCGGAAAATGCTGCTATTCTGGCAGGTGGCAATGTAGGTAGTCATTTACAAATGGGTATTGGGGATGGTTTGATTCCTAAGAATCTGAATCGTGAGATTTATGACGATATTTATATAGTTACAGATGAAGAGGCATTACAGACAGCAAAGGATCTTGCGATGAAAGAGGGTCTGATGTGTGGTATATCAAGTGGAACGAACGTGGCTGCCGCCATTCAGCTGGCCAAGAAGCTTGGTAAAGGAAAAACGGTGGTAACCGTATTACCAGATACGGCAGAACGCTATTTTTCTACCCCACTCTTTGAATCATAACCTGACATGATGTGATATGGGGGGAAGCGTGCATATGGGAGATAATCAGTTCTTTGTTGAAAATGATAAGAAGATTAATCAATTAATATGCAGGTTTTTATTGGCTTCGTATGGAGTCATTCCTTTGCTTGCGCTGGGGAATGTCATGGGTCTCTATGAGATTCCTTACGGCACTTTATTAATCTTAGCCATTTTGGCTGTCTTTGTAACAGCAGGACCTTACCTGCTTCTTAAGTGCGGTGTGAGTTCCAATCGTTTAAAATACTTTTGTCTGATTGCAGTGTCCATCATGGTAATGATGATGGCGTGCGGTCAGAATATTGGTATTTGGATGACGTATATTCTTGCTGTGGCCTTGAGTCTCTTATACTTTGATCCCAAGCTTACTCTTACAATTGGAATAATAGATTATACTTTTATGCTGTGCACAATGACCAGGCGTGTATCGACGGTAAAGGAATACTTTGCTATTACAAGTGGATTGACGATTGAGTTTATCTTGATGGTGTCTTTGGCTTGGATGATTGCCAGGGTTGCAAGGGGACATCTTTTGAAGGAAGAGAATCTTCTGAATGCGGTACTGGAAGAAAGAGAACGTTACCAGATGGCAATGAAGCATTCGAATGATGTCATTTACGAGTATGATATGGTTGTGGATGAGCTTCGTTATTATGGTTCGTTGTCTGATCAGACAGAAGATAAATCAACGCTGCATGTACTGGATCATGCATTGGAACGTCTACAGAATGGTGATTTGATCCATATGGAGGACATGGGCAGGGTATTACAATTTATCGCCACTGATGCAAAGAAGGTCATCGAAGTACGTAATTTTGATCGAAAATCCGAAGGACATATCTATCATTGGGTCTCTCTCGAGGGAAACATGAAATATGAGGATGGGAAGCCTGTAAAGATTGTTGGAAAGATGAGAAATATCTCCGAACAGAAGGAACAGGAAAAGAAGCTTTTGGAGATTTCTCAAAAGGATAACCTGTCCGGTTTCTTTCAAAAGGAGATCGGCTTGCGTATGATAAAACAAGGATATGGCAAGTATTACGACAGTGAAGATGCAATGATCCTACTTTTACATATTCATAATATGAAGGTAATCGAGAATAGTATGGGGAAAATATTTGCCGATGCTGCATTACGCTGTGTTGCAAATATTTTGCAGTCCTTTGTCTCGAATGACGATATTCCGGTTCGTTTTGATCAGAATACATTTTTGATCTGGTTTCGAAATATGGACTCCTTTCATGCAGAACGGATCATCCCGATTATGGAGGATAAAATTCGAAAAGTATATCTCGGAGAACGTACGGAGCATACGCTGGAATTTGATACAGAATGTTTTAGCTCGCTGGATGGAATTCCGAAAGAGTACTACGAACGCGCGGAGAAGGAGCCGCCCCGTAAACAGGAAGTTCTGGATTACAAGAATGATATGGTTAGTTTTGGATTTAACATTCTCGAACGGGTACACGATTCAAAAAGTGCGATATACATGCTGATTCGCTGCATTGGGATACAGTTTGATTTTTGTGATATTCAGATTTACTATCAGCCAGATGACAAGACAGAAGGTGAGTTCCTCTTTCTATGGAATCGTGATTGGGAATCCAATACAGGTGGGGCAAAACATGCTACCGGTATTTGTGAAAAGCTGAAGAATGTCGAGTATATATTGGAAGAACAATCCTTTGGAAATAAGAGATTCTATTGCGCATTTTTAGAGGAAGATCAAGTGATTGGCTATACATCCTATGAGAGCTATCAGAAGAATTATGAATGGAAGCCGGAAATCATTCATGAGTTGATTGAACTGTCTGGAATTATGTCAACCTATATTCTAAAGGATCGAGCAGATAGTGCAAGCAGGGCAAAATCAAATTTTCTTTCCTCTATGTCACATGAGATTCGGACTCCTATGAACGCGATCATTGGTTTCTCAGAATTGATTTTACGTGAAAATATTAATGAGACAACAAAAGGATATGCCGCGGATATCAGGCAGTCAGCGAGTAATTTGTTGACGATCATCAACGATATACTCGACTTTTCGAAAATTGAGTCCGGTAAGTTTGAGATAATCAATGAACCATATGAGATTATGAGTGTTTGGAACGATGTTACAACGATTACAAGAATGCGATTGGACTCGAAACCGATTCGCTTTCTTACGGATATTGCAGAGGATATTCCACGTGAACTGATTGGAGATGGTGCACGTTTACGACAGATTCTAATTAATCTACTTGGAAATGCAGCAAAGTATACGCATACCGGAAGTATTAAACTAAAGGCGGTATGGAACAGAATCAATGAAATATCGGGAACTCTGGAAGTAATGGTGGAGGATACCGGTATAGGAATTCGAGAGGAAGATATCGATCGATTATTTCAACCATTTACACAGCTGGAGACGAAAAGGAAACAGAGCTTGAATGGAACGGGTCTTGGTCTGGTGGTGACAAAGAATCTATTGAATCTGATGGATGGAACGATTCAGGTATCAAGTGAATATGGAAAAGGCTCCGTATTTTCTTTTTCGCTTCCACAAAAGATTTCTGATGAGACACCATCCGGTGTTTTTCGACAGCTTGACACAGAAAGCCCACAGGAATTATATCAGATACCATTTGTATGTCCAAAGTGCCGTATTCTGATTGTAGACGATAATCGTGTGAACCTCATGGTTGCGAAGGGATTGCTTAAGCAATATCAATCTGAGATAGTGACTGCATCCGGTGGACAAGAAGCGGTAGATATTTTGAAAAAAGATCGAAAATTTGATATAGTATTTATGGATCATATGATGCCGGATGTAGATGGAGTGGATGCGACACATATGATACGAGAATTTGAAGACAGGGAGGAAAAGAGATTACCAATTATTGCATTAACTGCAAATGTGATTAAGGGAGTGGAGAATGAGTTCCTGGATGCAGGAATGGATGGATACCTCCCAAAACCCATCGATTTAAAAGAACTTGCTGCTGTTATGGACAAGTGGATTACAGAAGATAAAAAGGAGATAAGAGAATAGTATGCAAATATTAATTAACCAGCTTGGTTATCGACCACAGGACGAGAAGAAAGCTGTGTTTCGTGGAGCGCGTCCGGAATGTTTCTTTGTCATTGATAAAAAAACACAGGATGTCGTTACGAAAAAAAGCGTTTTTACTCGTGTGCTAAATCAAGATACCATGGAAGAGGAGTATATTGGGGATTTTACAGAGATCAACAGAGAGGGTGTCTATGAAATAGTCACCGAGGGAAAGTCTCATTCCTTTCCATTTACCATTGAAGAAGAGGTGTACGGACCACTTAAGGTTTCCTTAGCCAGAATGTTTTATCTGCATCGCTGTGGGATTCGGCTTGATGCAAAATATGTCGGCAATTTTTCGCATGTGGCCTGCCACAACACTCCTGCCACCATTTGGGGTACGAATCAAAGAATAAATGTAAATGGAGGTTGGCATGATGCAGGCGATTATGGCCGATATGTGGTTGCAGCTGCTGTAACGGTAGCTGATTTGCTTATGGCGTATGAATCCTCAGCAGATGATTTTAAGATTCTATTTGGACGTAAGGACAAGGGAGATGTACTTCCGGAGCTGCTCGATGAAATCAAGTATGAGCTGGACTGGATGCTTAAGATGCAAAATCCAGAAACAGGTGAGGTCTATCATAAAGTAACCTGCAAGGGATTTCCATCATATGTAATGCCCGAATGTGAGACAGAGGAATTGTTCGTACTTCCTCCTTCGGTTACGGCAACTGCAGATTTTGCCGCATCAATGGCAATGGCTGAGCGTTTTTATCGTCCATACGATGTGGAGTATGCAGATAAATGTTTAAATGCTGCCATAAAAGCTTATGATGCGCAGAGCAGAATGTATCAACCGGGAGGCTTTCATAATCCCGAAGGATGTGTTACCGGTGAGTATGAAGACAATGTGGATACCGATGAGAGGTTCTGGGCAGCAGCAGAGATGTACCGTACGACAGGTAAAAAGGAATATAGAGAGGATTTTGAACGCCTGTATCGAGAGAAAGTGCCTTCGGGATACGGATGGAGAGAAGTGGGAAGCTTTGGTCATATTTGTTATTTATCTACCGATTATCCGACCGACCCCACGATTGCGGGTGAGATTCGCGACCGGATTATCCATCAGGCAGACGAGATTTTGAAGAAGACGGCTACGAATGCTTATGGGGTATCGTTATCGGGAGATTATGTATGGGGAAGCAATATGGTAGTCGCAAATAATGGAATACTTCTGTGCGATGCCTACTCCTTAACAGGCAATCAAAAGTATCGAAATGCTGCAAGGGATCAGGTGCACTATCTGTTAGGCCGTAATCCGTTAAATATGTGTTTTGTTACGGGCATGGGAAGTAATTGCCCGGCACACCCACATCACAGACCTTCAGCAGCGAAGGAAGAGGCTATGAAGGGGATGTTGGTCGGTGGTCCGGATGGGGGGATTCATGATCCTGTGATTGAGAGCTTATTCCGACATACACCGGCTGCTCTATGTTATGCTGATGATTTGGAGAGCTATTCTACGAATGAAGTAACTATTTACTGGAATTCTTCGTTGATTGCGTTACTTACAAGAATTTAGAAAATCAGCTGAAACAAGTAGGAGAGAGGAAAAGTATATGATTTACAAATGCAAAAATTGTGGAAGCAATACGGTTTTTAATCCGGACAGCAATAAGATGGTATGTCCGAATTGTACGAGTGAAGAGAGTCAGGAAATTGTGGATGCGTCGGAACCAAGGAAATGTGTTATGTGTGGAGCTGATGTAGAATACAAAAATTATGAATCGGCGACAAAATGTGCCTATTGTGGTGCGTATCAGATATTAAGAGAGAGAGTAGAAGGCGTTTATGAACCCAATCTGATTCTCCCCTTTAAAATCAGTAAAACGAAAGCAATCGAGCTGTTACGAAAGGATTTTAAGGCCAGATTATTTACTCCGGGTGATTTCTTATCCACGGCTAGTCTGGAGAAAATGGAAGGCAGCTATGTTCCTTTTTGGATGTTCGATTATTTTTGTAAATATGTCTATGAAGGTATAGGAACCAAAGTCCGAACCTGGACTACAGGCGATATGCAATACACGGAGAAGAGCAAGTATCAGATTATCCGTAATATGGAGACGGATTTTGAAAAGATACCGGCGGATGCCTCCCTTAATATGCCTGATGATACCATGGACTTGATGGAGCCTTATGATTATAAGGAGCTGACGGGATTTGATCCCAAGTATTTGTCTGGATTTTTTGGCGAGATTTATAACGACAGTGCAGATAAATTTGAGCCCAGGTCCAAAAAGAAGGCACGTACCGCAGCAGAAGAGGCTATGAAACAGTCGATAAGCGGATATGCTTCCGTAGAGGATAAAGTCCGTAATCTGGAATTGTCGGATCGTGGGCAGTATTATGCATTGATGCCAGTATGGATATACACCTACCGTTTTCAAAATAAAGAATATCCCTTCTATGTAAATGGCCAGACAGGAAAAATTGTTGGTAAGACACCAACATCCTTCCAACGAGTATGGGGAGTTGCGGCATCTATGACGGGTGTTCTTTTGCTTACCGCTGGTTTGATTTTGAAATTATTGGAGGTGTTGATGTGACGAAATATATGAAATTCATCAAGACAATGCTGATTATTGATGCAGTTGTACTGGCTATTCTTATTGTAGTTCTGGTACAAAAGAGTCTGGTTAAAAAGGAAGTCGTACCTCGCACCAACTCAGAATGTACGAATACAGAACGAGTATTTGATTATGCAGATAAAATGACAGATCAGGAAGAGAGAGAGCTTCGTGAACGAATAGCAAAGACAGAACCTTTGATTCAGGCGGACATTGTTGTTGTTACGTTAGAGGAACCTATGTCGGATTCTGAAGTAATGGATTATTCGGATGATTTCCAGGATAGTGAGAAATTTGGGTATAATGAACCATACGGTAATTGCGCAATGTTGGTAGATAACTGGGATCCATCCAATACCTATATGTGGTTTCATACGGCAGGAAACATCTATGCTGCTTATGGAAATGGTGAGATTCAGGATTTGATCGATGAGGTATGTGCAGAGGTGGGAGATAGCCCATATACAGGCTATACTACATTTGTAAACAGCGTGTATCAAACGATGACAGGAGATATCGTCAATGATTTTTGGTCCTTGTTCCTACTAAGCGCACTTATTATTGTTGTATTTGTGATTATCTTTCTTTTGCTTAATTTGTATCATCATGGTTCCGGTAAGACTACACAGGCCACGACCTATATGCGTAATCACAGCAGCAGGATGATACAGAACGAGGATGTATTCTTGAGCAAACATACGACCTCAGTTCGCATTCAGTCAGATTCCGGAGGATCCGGAGGTGGTTTTGGCGGTGGTCATACATCAGGAGGTGGACATTCCTATGGTGGCGGAGGAGGTCATCACTAGCTAACCAAAGAAAATAGGGCAACAAAAAACCGACCATGACGGTGGTCGGTTTTTTATATAAGTAATTATGCCATTTTATTAACTGCAAGATTAAGTCTGGAAATTTTTCTGGAAGCATTATCTTTGTGATATACTCCTTTGGAACCAGCCTTGTTAATAATGGAAGTAGCTTCGTTAAGAGCGGTAGTAGCTGCTGCTTTGTCATTGGATTCAATTGCAGCATATACTTTCTTAATTGCTGTCTTCACACCGGACTTTACTGCTTTATTCTTCTCATGTTTTTTGTTATTTACAAGAATTCTCTTCTGAGCTGATTTAATATTTGCCATGGTATCATACACCTCCTGTTCAAGAACTTTATGTTACTGTGTCATTAAATCCGGACACGGACGTTTTAATGTAAGCACACTATGTTAGTTTAGTAGAAAGAATCGATTCTGTCAATACATATTTCAAGCTTTTCTGCAAAAAATAGCAAGAAAAGGATGAAAGGAATGGATAGATGAGTGATTTTTCAGTTCGAACAGATCTTGCGTTGGAGGCTAGTGAAAAAGCAAAGCGGAAACAGTCTCATCTCCGGGGCGTGCGTGTTGAGGAGAGTAGTCACGAAGAAACGGGAATCAAAGTTACAAAGGTTTTTATTGAAACAAAGAATGGAGCCAAAGAACTGGGGAAACCGATGGGAACATATATTACGTTAGAAGCTCCAGGAATGACAGAGCCTGATGAAGAGTATCATAGAGAAATCTCAGTGGAATTGGCAAATAGTATGAAGGAGCTTCTTCCTTCCGAACAGGAGAAGCTTTCGGTTCTCGTAGTGGGGTTGGGAAATCGAGAAGTCACTCCGGATGCGCTGGGTCCGAATGTCATAAATAATCTGATGATTACACGTCATATGGTAAAGGAATTTGGCAATGCAGCTCTGGAAAAGGAAAAGAAACATGTAGTGAGCGGAATTGTACCGGGAGTTATGGCACAGACCGGAATGGAATCGGCTGAGATTTTGCGCGGAGTCATTCAGGAAACCAAACCGGATCTGGTCGTAGTGGTAGATGCGTTGGCGGCAAGAAGTACAAAACGATTGAACCGCACCATACAAATCACGAATACCGGAATTCACCCGGGGTCTGGGGTTGGAAATTATCGAAATGCAATTACCAAAGAGAGTCTTGGAGTGCCGGTAATCGCAATTGGAATTCCAATGGTGGTGGATGCGGCAACTATTGTAAACGATGCGATGGAGAATATGCTGCAATCGATGTCAGAATTGAACAATATGTTTGTAACGCCAAAAGACATTGATGAGAATGTGAAACGTTTGGGATATACCATTTCTGAGGCGCTAAATATTGCATTGTCATGAATAAATGCTCCCCTGCATAGATATTACTAGATAAGCAGGGGAGTGCGTTTGTGTGAGAAGAAAACGAAAATCGGAAACATTATATCAGGCGGTCTCTGTTCTGTTGGGGATTTTGATTCTGTGGAGAGGCTGGCTTTCTATAGATTTTATGGAAGGAGCACATATCCTTGCCGGTTACCTGTCGGAGGTTACGATCGGTGAATATATGAAACTCCTTTCTTTTACGGAAGAGGGAAAACAAATAAGCGGTGAGGGATACCTGAGCGAACAGGTCATACGAAGCAATCCTTTATTTTCTTACTTGATGGACAGACAAAAAGAGGCATCTTCTGTAGAAAATAAGGACATTTATGATTGGATTCGATGGAAGGAGGGCGTAGATGAGGATGAGAGGCAAATCGCACAGGAAAACGGACAAGCTGGTGATACACAACAGGATGAAGGACAAAATAAGGAAAAGAGTAATCGACAAGACGAGCCTTACCAAAAGGATAATAGTCACGAGATAAGGGTAGAAAAATTAGGCGACTTTGATTACTTGCTGAAAACCTTCTACTCCGTAGATCGTACCACCACAA
This sequence comes from uncultured Lachnospiraceae bacterium, assembly GCA_964481705.1. Taxonomy (GTDB): domain Bacteria; phylum Bacillota; class Clostridia; order Lachnospirales; family Lachnospiraceae; genus CAYZUC01. Next base: position 20,797 of record CAYZUC010000026.1, on the reverse strand, counting down.
TTAATGGAGAACAGTTAAATGCGGAGAGATTATTGAAGAAGGACATGACAGTGAACAAGGATACTATACGTCCACAGATCCTAATCTATCATACACATTCACAAGAAGCTTTTCTGGACAGCGTTCCGGGGAAAAGCGAGATGACAGTTGTTGGGGTTGGTGAGAAGCTGGCAGAAGAATTAAGACAATATGGGTATCAGGTCCTTCATGAGACAACACAATTTGACGTTCAGAATCGAGATTATGCTTATTCCAATGCAGAACCTGTCATCGGCGCGTTACTCGAACAGAATCCTACCATTGAAGTCGTAATTGACCTGCATCGTGATGGCGTAGCAGAAGAAACACATCTAATTACAGACGTTGATGGAAAGAGAACGGCTCAGTATATGTTTTTTAATGGATTGTCAAGAACGACTGCCCAAGGAGAGATTGCATATTTGAAAAATGAGTACATAGAGGATAATCTTGCCTTTTCCTTACAACTGCAAATAGCATCTGAGAAAAAATACCCCGGACTTGCCCGTAAAATCTATCTAAAGGGATACCGATATAATATGCATTTTCGACCAAAATCACTGCTGGTTGAGGTAGGGGCACAGAACAATACGGTTGAAGAGGTAATGAATGCTGTAAAGCCTCTTGGAAGTGTAATAGATACTGTTCTTACTGGACACGGGGAAAACAATGAAACACAAGATTGATTCTGCAAAAAGACCGTTGATTGACATGAGGTTGGAGCAGGGAATAATTGTGGATTTTATCAGATGATTATGATACAATCTAGGACAAAAGGTGATTAGGAGAGAGACGAGGATATGACGGATCAGAAGCACATACGAAATTTTTGTATTATAGCACATATTGACCATGGAAAATCGACCCTGGCCGATCGAATTATAGAGAAGACAGGCTTACTCACAAGCCGGGAAATGCAGGCTCAGGTGTTAGATAATATGGATCTTGAGAGAGAACGTGGAATTACGATCAAGTCTCAGGCAGTTCGGACGGTATACCGGGCTGGGGATGGTGAGGAGTATATTTTTAACTTGATTGATACTCCCGGTCATGTGGATTTTAATTACGAGGTCAGCCGTAGTCTTGCTGCCTGTGATGGTGCAATACTGATTGTGGATGCGGCACAGGGAATTGAAGCGCAGACACTTGCTAATGTTTATCTTGCACTGGACCATAATCTGGACGTCTTTCCTGTGATTAATAAAATAGACCTCCCAAGTGCAGAGCCGGAGCGTGTAATAGCGGAGATTGAGGATGTGATTGGAATTGAAGCGGAGAGCTGTCCTCGCATCTCGGCAAAACTGGGCGTGGGAATCGAAGATGTACTGGAAGAGATTGTGCATAAGATACCAGCACCGAAGGGGGATGCCAGGAATCCACTTCAAGCTTTGATTTTTGACTCATTATATGATTCCTATCGCGGCGTTATTGTATTTTGCCGTGTAATGGAGGGTACGGTAAAGAGAGGAACTCCTATTCGCATGATGGCCACCGGTGCGACCTGTGATGTAGTGGAGGTTGGCTACTTTGGGGCGGGTCAATTCATTCCTTGTGAGGAGTTAACAGCGGGAATGGTTGGCTACATAACAGCCAGTATTAAAAATGTAAAGGACACCCGCGTGGGAGATACGGTCACCAACCGTGATAATCCTTGCAAAGAACCACTTCCGGGATATAAGAAGGTACAACCCATGGTATACTGTGGTCTGTATCCGGCAGATGGCGCCAAGTACCCGGAGCTTCGTGATGCCTTGGAAAAGCTGCAATTGAATGATGCTTCTCTGTTTTATGAGCCGGAAACCTCTCTGGCACTGGGGTTTGGCTTCCGCTGTGGCTTTCTGGGACTGCTTCATCTTGAGATTATTCAGGAACGACTGGAGAGGGAATACAATCTGGATCTGGTGACAACAGCACCTGGTGTAGTTTATAAGGTATATAAGACAAATGGTGAGATGATTGAGCTTACCAATCCATCTAATCTCCCGGATCCTTCAGAGATTGAATATATGGAGGAACCAATTGTATCAGCTGAAATCATGGTTACTACAGAATTTATTGGTTCTATTATGAAGCTGTGTCAGGAAAGGCGTGGCGTGAGTCTGGGCATTGAGTACATGGAAACCACACGTGCGTTATTAAAATATGAATTGCCATTAAATGAGATTATCTATGATTTCTTTGATGCGTTGAAATCCCGTTCCAAGGGATATGCCTCCTTTGATTATGAATTAAAGGGCTATGAACGTTCGGAGCTTGTCAAGCTTGATATTCTGGTCAACAAGGAAGAGGTAGATGCATTATCCTTTATTGTACACGGAGCAAGTGCGTATGAGAGAGGCAGAAAGATGTGCGAGAAGTTAAAAGAAGAAATTCCAAGACAGCAATTTGAGATTCCAATTCAGGCAGCAGTAGGGGGCAAGGTCATCGCACGTGAGACAGTTAAGGCTGTACGTAAGGATGTACTTGCGAAATGTTATGGTGGAGATATCACGAGAAAAAAGAAACTTCTCGAAAAACAGAAAGAGGGAAAAAAGCGTATGCGTCAGGTCGGCAATGTGGAAATTCCACAGAAGGCCTTTATGAGCGTATTAAAGCTGGATGAAGATTAATGAAGGATCTTAGTATCTATATCCATATTCCATTTTGTGTACAGAAGTGTCAGTATTGTGATTTTCTGTCCGGCCCTGCAGGCAAAGTGGAACAGAATGAGTATATGAATGTTCTCCTATATGAAATTGAGGAAGCTTCTCAACGGAAAATTTCGAAGGAGAGTATAGTTCGCACTGTTTTTATCGGAGGTGGTACCCCAACTGTGGTATCACCTCGTTCTATGGAAGAAGTGTTATGTAAACTAAAGGAGAGCTTTTCTGTTGATCGTAAGGCAGAGGTGACTATAGAATGTAACCCGGGTACTACGAATCGAGAGGCTCTTAGCATCTATCAGAGGGCGGGTGTCAATCGGTTATCCATAGGACTACAGTCAACACAGGAAAAGGAATTGAAGGTATTAGGCCGTATCCATACGTATGAAGATTTTATGACCACGTATCAGACAGCGAGGGAAGTTGGCTTTCAAAACATAAATATTGACCTGATGTCCTCTATTCCAGGACAGACAATGGAGTCTTTTCGAAGGTCGCTTGAGCAGGTGATCGCTCTTTCCCCCGAACATATCTCAGTATATAGCTTGATCGTGGAAGAAGGTACGCCCTTTTTTGAGATGAGAGACAAATTGGACTTGCCGGATGAAGATACAGAGTTGGAAATAGATAAGATTACCAGAGAAGTACTAAGTCTAAATAATTACAAGCGTTATGAAATATCCAATTATGCAAGAAATGGCAAGGAATGCCGACACAATAGGGTATACTGGGAAAGAGGTAATTATTTGGGATTTGGACTTGGAGCAGCATCCCTTGTAGAAGACTTTGATGGATATAACTACCGTTATTCAAATGTACGCTCTTTGGAGGAGTACAGCTTGCGCAGACACCAGCAGGAACGAAAAATGACGGATAACAGATTTACTGATTTTGTAGAGAAATCGACAATACATCAACTCTCCGATTCAGAACGAATGGAAGAATTTATGTTTTTAGGATTGAGAGAAATGAGTGGAGTCTCAAGTGGATTGTTTTTGAAAACGTTTGGAAAATCTATGCAGGATGTGTATGGAGATGTTTTATGTAAACTTGAAAAGGATCATTTGATACTTATCGATAATAAAAAGGGAGATATGAGAATTCAATTGACAGAAAGAGGTGTTGATATCAGTAATATCGTGTTGGCACAGTTCTTATTCTAAGCGCTGAATCGGATGGAAATACTTGTTATTTTTTTTATAAAACAGTATAATAAATCGTATGGGAGCTGTTGGCATGAGAGGCGGCAACAGGAGGGCTGGAATGGTGCAAAATTTTAATGAGGAACTTTTTCAGAATGCAATGGATCTGAATGAGACAATCGTTTATGAATATGATATTCCAAATGACACAATGAGCTTTGCGGATAACGTAACAAAGTATATGCCGTGTTCATTGAGAATACCGATGTATCTTGAGGAACTTCAGATGCGTGGGAAGGTTCATCATGACGATATTCGTAAGGCAATCTCCTTTTTTCGTGGAGGAACGGATGATACTTCGATTCGTATGGAATATTTGAGATTCATGAATTTTAATGGAGATTATCCATGGTACCAGGTGAAAGGAAGAATTATTCTGGATGAAGAGCAGAAACCGAAGCTTTTATACGGAACGTATACCTGTGTAGACGGAGACAGTTACCTGTCGGATGAGCTTAATGACCGCAATACCAAGGATACACTTACAAAGCTGTACAATCGAGAGAATATCGCGATTAAGATTAACGAGTATATTGATACTATGCCGGAGGGGGTTATTCCGGGCATTATGCTGATTCATGTCAGCAATTATAAAGAAATCTGTGAAAGAAATGGTGACCAGATCGGGGAAGGCACTCTGATTGAGACTTCCAGGATCTTAAAGCGTGCTCTGCGTGCTGCGGATTTAATCGGACGGTTTAGCGATGATACTTTTATTGTATGCATGAAGGGTGTGCGTGATGAGAGGGTTTATTGTGAACGTGCTGCCTTCATTTTGGATTCTCTGAAGCTGGTGTGGGCCGATCCGCAAAAGGAGACCAAAATTGCAGGCGATATTGGAATTGCCATTGCTTGTGATAAGGATGAGATGAGTTTTTCGGAGCTTTTAGATAAGGCTAGTAAATCGCTGGTGAGTGCCAGTCAAAGGAGTGGTTCCACCTATTTCCTTTATACGGATCGCTTGTATGGTGAGGAGAACTTCAAGAATATTCGTGTTTCCGGTCATGAGATTGAGCTTGTAAAGAAAATACTGGATCCCATGATATCCTGGGCATATGCTGCGGATGAGAATTATAACCTGATTTATAAGAATAAGGTATTGGATTCCCGAATCCCCGGTGAGTGTGAAGGACCGTGTTATGCGAAATTAAAGGGATACAGTGAGCCATGTCCGGATTGTCCTATGCAGCAGATGAAAGAGCGTACCACGTCACTCGACAGTGTGGTATATTCTCCGTCCTTGCGTGCCGCTATGAATATGAGAACCAATCGTATTATCATGCGTAATGGCATGAAGGTTTTTGTCATGGCCAATGTCAAGGATGACTTAGAGCAGCAGATGAAGAGATTATCTGACAGTACTGCTCATTTTCGAGATGCGATTCTTAAGGTAGATGATATTGTATGGGAAATTAACCTTACCAAGAATTCCTGTGTACGTGTTCGAGAAGCAAATGTCCTTACGCTTCAGGAAAGGCGAATCGAGGATTATCAGACTCTTCGTAATTACTACTTGGATAATGTCGTTCATTTCGAGGATCGTGAAGCATTTTTACATGCAACGGATCCTGCCAGATTACGTGAAGCAAGGAAGATGGGACGTGAAGTAGTACATAAAGAGGTTCGTCTGCTTCAGCAGGATGATACTTATAAATGGTATTTATTTAATTCCATCATGGAAGCAGGAATCAATGAAAATGGAGAAGAAAGGGTATTCCTTATTGCAAAGGATATTCAGAAGCTGAAACAGTCCATCATTGATAAATTTGTCGTGGATTCTAAGTTTGATGAAATGATGAAGAGGAGCGAATTCCAAAAGGAGATCGCGCAGAGTAATGAGCGTTATGAACATGTGAATGAATTGACCGGAATCATTGTATTTGAGTATGATGTTCCGACAAACAGGTACTACACATGTACGACCTTTGAGGATATCTTCGAATGCACTCCTGGTATGTATCAGAATGAGTGGTCTATGCTCTTGGGCTTACGTCCATTCTATCAGGATGAGAAGAAGTATGAGAATTTCATCAAGCTTATTCAAACAGAGCCAGATACACATGAGACTACGCTTCGTCTATACAATCGCTTTGGAGTTCCCGTATGGTTTACCATTACGGTGCAGACATTAAAGGGAATGAATAATGTTCTGACCCGTGTTCTTGGAATTCTGCAGAATGTTAATACAGAAATGGAGATTAAGGCAGAACTGGAATTCCGTGCGGATTATGATTCTATCACAAGCCTGTATAATAGTGAGGCGTTTTACTCGCGTTGTTTGGAACAGATTACAACAAATAAAGGGACCAATTATGCTATTATTTCAGTTGATATAGATCGATTCCGTTTGATTAATGACCGCTTTGGAATTGATGTTGGCAATCGATGCCTCGAATTCCTGGGACGTGTTATTCGGACGAGTATAGCCTGGGATGGTGTTGCAGGCAGATATCAGGGAGATGTGTTCAGTATTCTATATGCGTATCATAAGGAGCAGGACATCATCGACTATATGGAAGGACTCAATAATCAGTTCACATTTCCGGAAGCAGCAAAATGTGGTTCTACATTATCCTTTGGTATATACAAGATTCTGGACACAGATATACCGATTCGTCTAATGTGCGACAGGGCACGTCTAGCCAAGAAGGAGATCAAAGGAAATGCACTGAGAAATTATGCCGTATATGATGATGTAATTCGTCTGCAGATGCGTGAACAGGCAGAAATAGAGAGTGAGATGCAGGCAGCCTTGGATCACCATGAGTTTGTTATGTATCTACAGCCGAAATACGATTTACGGACGGAAAAGATTTGTGGTGCAGAGGCTTTGGTTCGATGGATTCATCCGACGAGAGGCATTCGTATGCCGGGCGATTTCCTGCCCCTGTTTGAGAATAACGGATTTGTAAAGAAGCTGGATGAGTATATGTGGGAGAGCGCCGCCAGATATTTATCTGCATTGCAGGAAAGAGGTATTAACCTTCCTATCTCTGTTAACATATCAAGACTTCATGTAAATACAACCCGTTTACGAGAAGTACTGACCAAGCTTACTGATAAATACTCTATTCTTCCGGGTACATTAGAGCTGGAGATTACAGAGAATCTGTTTATGGAGGATGTCAATGAACTATATGCTACTATGATGGAGCTGAAAAACGCCGGTTTTGTGATAGAAATGGATGATTTTGGTTCCGGTTATTCCTCCCTGAATATGCTTCGCAGTGCACCGGTGGATGTGATTAAAATTGATCGATTCTTCCTCGATGAGATTATGTCAACCAAACGAGGACGAATTATTGTTGAAAACTCAATCGTAATGTCCAAACAGCTTGGCATGACGGTGGTAGCAGAAGGTGTTGAGACTAGAGAACAGGTAGATTTTCTGCAAAGTGCAGGCTGTGATATTGCACAGGGATATTACTATTCCAAACCAATTACAGTCGAAGAATTCGAGAAACTGTTATAGGAAAAGCACTTAATGGCTGATGGAGGCATAAGATAAAAGAAATCGGCTAAGAGGTGCCTTTCGTGAAAACTTTTCCACAGCCGCTGTTACCGGGAGAAGAAAGAGAGTATCTGGAAAGACTTCTGGCCGGAGATGAAAAAGCCGGGGAGATCCTGGTAGAACGCAATCTCAGGCTGGTTGCCCACATAGCTAAGAAATATCGTAATGTAGGGGAAGAAATGGAAGATCTTATTTCCATTGGAACAATAGGACTTATGAAGGCGGTTTCGACCTTTGATGCGTCAAAGGGGAATCGTCTTGTCACGTATGCTGCCAGATGTATTGACAATGAACTTCTGATGATGCTGAGGGCAAAAAAGAAAACAAGCAGAGATGTATCCTTTTATGAACCGATTGGAATTGATCGCGATGGGAATGAAATTAGTCTTTTAGATATCACTTGTGCACCAGGTGAGGATGTGGCCGAAGCGATGGATATGACGGAGAATATACGCAAACTATACCGTTATATCAGCGAGAAACTCACAGATCGTGAAAAAGAGATTATTATGCTTCGGTTTGGTCTATATTCCGGAAGGGAGTATACACAACGGGAAATAGGTGAGAAACTTTCAATATCCAGAAGCTACGTAAGTCGAATTGAAAAGAGAGCAATTCAAAAGCTGAAGGAATGCTATCAATGATTTATTGGGGAGCTGTGAAAATGAACTGGAAAAAAATAATAACAGGTGCAATTATTACAATCCTGTTGGTAATATCAGTTACAGAAGGGATTCTCCTAAAGAGAGCGTATCCTTCTGACGATCAGAATGTAAAGATTGGATTCTCCCTGGATAATTCTGTTTCGGGCAATGGGAAATTGTCTGATGCAGATAATTTAGAAAGAATTAATCATAATGTTTCCTTTATGCAGGACATTATTGATGATTATTACTTGTATGATGTTACAGAATCTGAGCAGGAGACTCAAATCTACAAAGGCGTTGTAAATGGTCTGAATGATCCTTATTCTGAATATTACACACCGAGTGAGTATGAACTTATGATGCAGAGGTCAAAGGGAGAGTACTCCGGTATTGGAGCTGTCCTTTCTCAAGATAAAGAAAGTATGATGATTTCTGTAGCGAAAATCTATGAAGACAGTCCAGCTGAGGAAGCTGGTCTTCTGCCGGAAGATATCATTATGAAGGTAGATGGGACGGATATTACGCAGATGGAATTGTCGGATGCAGTCGTGCTGATAAAAGGAGAAGAAAGTACTAAGGTTGTTCTTGATATTTACCGAAAAAGTAAGTATGAATATAAGACCATCGAATTGACGAGGAGAAGTGTGGAACTCCCAACCCTAACCTATGAGATGCTGGATGATCACATTGGATACATCTATATTTCAACATGGGAAGAAGTAACAGCTTCTCAGTATTATGATGCAGTTACGGCATTGGATCAACAGGGCATGGAGCGCTTAATTGTGGACTTGCGTGATAATGGGGGCGGTGTATTCACAACGGTCTGTCAGGTGCTCGATTATATGGTAGAGGATGGAAGTACGCTGGTTTACACCTTGACCAAGAATGGGGAAAAGACGGAAGTAACAGGAAATGATGGACATTCCTTCGGAAAGCCCTTGGTCGTATTGGTAAATGGGAATTCTGCATCAGCCTCTGAGATATTTGCAGGAGGAATTCAGGATTATGGAGTTGGTAAGATTGTCGGAACTACCACATTTGGTAAGGGAATCGTACAAAGATTCATCACGTTAGGAAGTGGGGCGGCGATGAAGATTACTATTTCCGAGTATTACCTTCCGAGTGGAGTATGTATTCACAAAAAAGGAATTACCCCGGATGTTACGGTTGAATTAGACGAAGATTTGAAGAGTAAAATATCGATTACTCATGAAGATGATAATCAATTACAAGAGGCAATTAAAGTTCTGAAAAATGAATAGGACAAAGGAGAGCGGGCATGTTATTCGTAAAGAACGAAGACTTAAAAGTGGGGATGAGACTGGCAAAGCCGATTTACAACAAAAAGGGCGTATTGCTTTATGAGCGAAACAGTAAGCTTACAGAACAAGGCATTGATAGTGTCAAAAATTTTGGCTTGATTGGACTTTATATATTGGAGCCAGCAGAACCCGTACCACCAATGACGAAAGATGATATCGAATTCGAACGTTTTCAGACCATGGCGGTATTTGCCATTCAGGATGAATTACTTTCGATTAAGAATACTGGAAAATCACCTAGAATGCAGCAGCTTGTTGCAACCATCATACGTAGCTATGGACGACTGGATCACAAGATCAATTTTGTTCAGAGCCTCAGAAGCAATGAGGATTATGTGTTTAAACATTCATTGAATGTAGCAATACTGGCAGCTATGATGACTCATGTTCTGAATGTTCGGCTGGAGGAACAAAACGAAATCATTATTGCGGCTCTTGTTCATGATATCGGCAAGCTGAATATTCCTGTTGCATTGTCGAACAAAAAGGGAGAATACACAACAAACGAAAAAGCGCAATTACTTGCTTTTGAGAAATCAGGGGCTGAGATGATAGAGTCAACATTTGCAGCCTCACCGGCAATCAAGCGTATGATGTCACAATCTTTTCGTGCCATGACAGAGTGGAAGACGAAAGGAACGGTATCGGATAACAAGATGGTTCTTGGCAGCAGTATTTTGCTTGTTGCAGAGATGTTTGACACGATGACGGCCATGAATAATTATGAAGAACCCTCTTCAGAGATTAAGGCACTGCGCTACTTGATGGAGAATCCGGAATTTTTCGATGAACGTGTTGTTGATGCACTGACAAAGAGCATTAATATCTTAAGTGTAGGCTGCTGTATTGAGCTTAGCAATGGTGAGAAGGGTCTTGTACTTAACTCTAATGATGTAGAGATTCTTAAGCCGATGATTCTCTGCTTTGGTGATAATCGTATTGTTGATTTGAGCCATGAATTGATTTATGAGGATCTTGAGATTCGCGATGTTATGAAGACGATGGATAACCGTTGTGTGATTGACCGCGAAATGCTTAAAAAGTATGGCGTAAGCGCTGAAAGTGGAGAGAATTAGAATGCTGGATTTAAGTCAATTATTGCGTATGGCCTCCGACGAAAAGGCATCGGATGTTCATATTACGGTTGGAGTGTCCCCCAAGATAAGGGTTCATGGGGTGTTACAATCCACGAATTTTCCCAAAATGACGACAGCAGATACGTTGGAGGTACTTTTGGGAATCGTGAATCCCGAACAGAGGGAACGATTTGAAGAGACAGGTGAAATAGACCTGTCTGTTTCTATTCCTGATGTGGGTCGATATCGTGTTAATGCATATAAACAGCGTAGCTCCATTGCACTTGCTTTGCGTCTGGTAGATATGGAAATTCCCGAAGCTGAGGATTTGCATATTCCGGAGGAGATTATGAATCTGTGCTCCAAGAAAAGGGGTATGATACTTGTAACTGGGCCATCCGGCAGTGGAAAGTCGACACTTTTAGCAGCTATGATAGACTGTGTGAATTCCACAAGAGAGGCACATATTATTACACTGGAGGATCCCATAGAGTACCTTCATCAACACAAGATGTCTATGGTTAATCAGAGAGAGATTGGATTGGATACAAAAAATTATGAGAAGGCTTTACGTGCAGCACTTCGTGAGGATCCGGATGTCCTTCAGGTCAGTGAACTGAATGATGATAAGGTATTGAGTATGGCTATGACTGCAGCTGAAACGGGTCGTCTTGTTTTTTCGTCTGCCTACACCATTGGGGCTGTAGAGACCATCGAGAGTCTGATTGAAATGTATCCGATTCATCAACAGAAGCAGGCAAGAACAAGACTTGCCAATGTATTACGTGCGATCGTTTGTCGCCAGCTTCCTACTGCTGCGGACGGAACACATCGTATTCCAGCATATGAGATTCTGATTGCGAATAACGAGGTAAAGGACCTGATTCGCAGAGGGAAATATGAAGAATTAGAGAAAGTTATGTTAACTAAAAAAGCTGGCATGACTACTATGGATCAGTACTTGACAGATCTTTATTCAGAAGGTATGATTGATAAATCAACCGCGATCCAGTTTGCTAAGGATCAGGAGTCTATGACAGAAAAGCTTCAGTAGTCTGTTATTCTTGGCGTTTCGCCACATTTTATCCAACAAGAGAATGATATTAGGAAGGATGATTGCGTATGTATAGTAGTGTACATTCCATGGCTCTTTGCGGTCTTTCTGCCTACCCGGTCGAGGTAGAAGCAGATATCGCTGAGGGTCTGCCAATGATCGAAATGGTCGGTTATCTTGGCTCAGAAGTCAAAGAAGCAAAAGAACGTGTAAAGACAGCTCTTCGAAACAATGGATTTTATCTTCCACCGAAGCGAATCACCATTAATCTGTCGCCGGCTGATGTGAGAAAACAAGGAACCTCTTTTGATTTACCGATCGCAGTTGCATTGTTGAAGTCATTAGGAGCACTGGAATATGATGATTCGGATGTTATGATGATCGGAGAACTGGGCTTGAATGGGCAGGTCAAGGCTGTTGATGGAGTACTGTCGATGGTTTTACACGGAAGAAAATGTGGTTATCGAAAGTGTATTCTACCGAAAGACAATGCTCGAGAAGGTGGAGCAGTAGATGGAATTACCATTATTGGCGTAGAAAGCATCCTGGAGGTGTTTGAGTATTTGTCGGATTTTGCCGAGATAGAGCCGACTAGGATCGATGTTTCTGCTGTGTTGAAACGTTCCAATGTAAAATATGAAGTTGATTTTTCGGAAATACAGGGTCAGAGAATGGTAAAACGCGGAATTGAAGTAGCAGTATCAGGTTTACATAATATTCTAATGATAGGTCCACCAGGTTCCGGAAAGACTATGATTGCAAAACGTATCCCGACCATTCTTCCCACGATGTCCATAGAAGAAAGTCTGGAGTTGTCTGAGATTTACAGCATTTCTGGTATTCATTCCCCAGAGGGTATTCAATGCCTTCGTCCATTTATCAATCCCCATCATACAATTTCGCCGCAGGCACTTGCAGGTGGCGGTTTGCTTCCAAAGCCAGGAGCGGTAAGTATGGCTCACAGAGGTGTTTTGTTTTTGGATGAGATGCCTGAATTCCAAAGAGGTACACTTGAGATATTGAGACAGCCGATGGAAGATCGCGAAGTCCGTATTTCAAGGGTAAACGGGGACTTCATCTTTCCGGCTGATTTTATCTTGGTAGCGGCAATGAATCCTTGTAAATGCGGCTATTATCCTGATCGAAACCGTTGTACTTGTACACCACCTCAGGTAAGAGCCTATCTTTCAAAAATTAGTCAGCCCTTATTAGATCGGATTGATATCTGTGTAGAGGCTTCTGAAATTGCATATCAGGAGTTGAGCAGCAGCGTAGCAGAAGAATCTAGCAGCGTAATCCGAGAGAGAGTCATGAAAGCCAGGAGAATCCAGGAGGAACGCTTTGCTGGTACCAGTCTTCATGCAAATGGAGATATGGGAGTAAAGGATATTAAGAGATATTGTGTTTTGGGGCAAAAAGAGGAACGATTGTTGGAGAAGACCTTTGAGAAATTAAAACTTTCTGCGAGAGCATATCATAGAATTCTGAAGGTTGCACGAACGATTGCAGATTTGGATGGGAAGGAAGTTATCAATGTCTCACATTTGAGTGAGGCCATTAGTTATCGTAATATTGATAAAAGGTATTGGACACATGAATGAAACAGACAAATCAGAATATAATTATGGAAGAAACAGTAACGCATATCCTACCATCTTTTGTGGACGTTTTGAACAGAGGTATCCGAAAAGACTGCAGGATATCCCAAATCCTCCGGCAGGGATTTATTTTCGTGGACATTTACCACCTGAGAATGTGATGACAGTTGGCATTGTTGGATCCAGAAACTGCAGTGCGTATGGGAGGTGGATGGCAAGGGAATATGGAAGCCTGCTTGCTGAGGCCGGAATTGCGGTAATAAGCGGATTAGCAAGGGGTGTTGATGGAATTTCCCAAAAAGCTGCGATTGATGCAGGAGGGAGTACTTATGGAGTTCTGGGGTGTGGTGTAGAGGTTGTTTATCCGGAAGAAAACAGGAGCATTTATGAACAGATACTAGAACGGGGTGGCCTGATTTCAGAGTATCCGCCGGATGCACCTCCGATTGCAAAGCAGTTTCCCTCTCGTAATCGAATTATCTCAGGACTATCCGATGTCCTTCTGGTTGTTGAAGCGAAAATGAGAAGCGGAACCGGAATTACGGTTTCCAGAGCTTTAGAACAGGGAAAGGATGTCTATGCAGTTCCGGGAAGAGTGGGTGATATTCTGAGTGAAGGATGTAATGAATTGATTGCTCAAGGAGCAGGTATTGCTCTAAAACCGGAAAAATTTTTAGAAGAGCTTGCAATCACAAAGAAATACAGGGAATTTTTGACATGTAAAACAAAGAAAAAAAATAATCTTCTTGAAAAGAGAGAAAAGATGGTGTATGCTACCCTTGATTTCTATCCAAAAAGCTTGGAAGAAATAGCAGCATCCTTGAAAATACAGGTTCCTGAGCTGTTGGAGACCTTATTAAGCCTACAACTGGAAGGATATATCGGGGAATGCGGAAAAAATAATTACGTAAAATTACAGTAGGATTTGGCACTGTTATTTGGGAAGGGAAACATGGCAAAAAGTCTGGTAATCGTGGAATCACCGGCTAAGGTGAAGACCATTAAGAAGTTTCTGGGGGCTAACTATGAAGTTACAGCAAGTATGGGACATGTCAGAGATTTACCAAAGAGTACACTTGGTATTGATGTGGAGCATGATTTTGAGCCCAGATATATCACAATAAGAGGAAAAGGGGATTTGTTAGCATCACTTCGTAAGGAAGTTAAGAAGGCCGATAAGATTTATCTCGCAACTGACCCTGACCGGGAGGGAGAGGCAATTTCCTGGCACCTTCTGAAATCTCTCAAACTGGAAGAGAATAAGAGTAAAAAGGTGTATAGAATCACTTTCAATGAAATTACAAAAACAGCAGTTAAAGAATCCTTAAAAACAGCACGTGAAATAGATATGGATTTGGTAGATGCACAGCAGGCAAGACGCGTTCTTGACCGAATGGTGGGATATGGGATATCACCATTGCTTTGGGCTAAGGTGAAAAGAGGATTAAGCGCCGGAAGAGTGCAGTCGGTAGCGTTACGTATTATTTGTGACCGGGAAGAGAAGATTAATGAGTTTATTCCAGAAGAGTATTGGACAATGGAAGCTCAGTTCAAGGCAGCAGGAGAAAAGAAACTACTAAATGCGAAGTTCTATGGTACCGAAGAGGGCAAGATGAATATTACCTCTAAGGAACAGGTTGCTGAAATTGAAAAGGCTCTCAAAGGTGTTAAATATCAGATTAAGGACGTGAAAAAAGGGGAACGTGTAAAGAAAGCACCGGTACCTTTTACTACCAGCACCTTACAGCAGGAAGCAAGTAAAGCGCTGAACTTTTCTACTCAGAAGACTATGCGTCTGGCCCAGCAGCTTTACGAAGGAATTGATATCAAAGGAAGCGGTACGATAGGTCTCATTTCCTATCTTCGTACAGACTCTACCCGTATCTCGGAAGAAGCGGAGAAAAATGCACACGAGTATATTGTAAATACCTATGGCGAAGAGTTTGTCGGTCAAAAGCAGGGGGAAAAGAAAGAAGCCAAGAAGATTCAGGATGCGCATGAAGCAATACGTCCTACAGATATCAAACGCATACCACTTGAGATCAAGGAGTCTCTCTCCAGAGATCAATATCGTCTCTATCAGCTGATATGGAAGCGTTTCACCGCTAGTCAGATGTCGCCGGCGGTTTATGAGACCATGTCGATTCGGATTAAGGGAGGAGAATATATCTTTACGATATCTACATCGAAAGTCCGTTTTGAAGGATTTATGACGGTATATACCATGGAAGAGGACGACAAAGAGGAACAGAATGTTTTAATCAAGGGTATGGATCAGAATACCAAGCTGACTTTGGATAATTTGGAAGGAAAACAGCACTTTACACAGCCCCCGGCACATTATACCGAGGCCTCACTGGTTAAGACACTTGAAGAATTAGGTATTGGCCGTCCAAGTACGTATGCGCCAACGATAACGACGATATTGGCAAGAAGATATGTTGCGAAAGAGAATAAAAATCTTTATGTGACAGAGCTTGGCGAAGTCGTAAATCGTATCATGAAGGAAGCATTTCCAAGCATAGTAGATGTTAATTTTACAGCAAATCTCGAGTCTTTACTTGATGGAGTAGAAGAAGGAAATGTAAAATGGAAGACGGTAGTCAGCAATTTTTACCCGGATCTCCACGAAGCGGTAGATCTTGCTCAGAAAGAACTTGCAGAAATTAAGATTGAAGATGAAGTGACGGATGAACTCTGCGAAGTATGTGGAAAAAATATGGTTATCAAGTATGGTCCTCATGGACGATTTTTAGCCTGCCCGGGATTTCCGGATTGCCGATTTACGAAGCCTTATTTCGAGAAGATTGGTGTTACGTGTCCGAAATGTGGTAAGGAAATCGTTTTGAAGAAGACGAAGAAGGGACGTAAATACTATGGATGCGAAGGCTATCCCGATTGTGATTTTATGTCATGGCAAAAGCCGTCAGCACAGAAGTGTCCGCAGTGTGGAGGCGTTCTTGTGGAGAAGGGAAATAAACTTCAATGTCTGAATCAGGAGTGTGGTTATGTAACCTTAGCAGATAAAAATGTAACAAAATGACATAAAAAGCGCGAAATCCATTGATTTTCGCGTTTTTTTATGATAATATTTAATAATCAAAAGAGAATTGGGGGCAAATTACGTGAGTAGTGTGCAATTATTAGACAAAACGAGGAAAATTAACAAGCTGTTGCACAATAACAGCACCAGCAAGGTCGTGTTCAACGATATCTGTAGCGTCATGAAGGAGATCGTCACCTCCAATGTTCTTGTTATCAGTAAAAAGGGTAAGATTTTGGGAACCGGAAGTTATGACAATACTCCATGGATAGAAGATTTGCTACAGTATAAAGTAGGAAGCTTTATTGACAAGCTGTTGAATGAACGTTTGCTTGGAATCCTTTCGACGAAGGAAAATGTGAATTTGGAGACACTTGGTTTTGAAGGTGAAGACAGTGAAAAGTATCAGGCAATCATTACACCGATTGATATTGCAGGTGAGCGTCTTGGTACGTTATTCATTTACAAGACCAAAGAGGACTACACAATTGATGATATCATCCTTTGTGAGTATGGTGCTACCGTGGTGGGACTTGAGATGTTACGTTCCGTAAACGAAGAAAGCGCTGAAGAATCCAGAAGGCTACAGGTTGTAAAATCTGCACTCAGTACCTTGTCATTTTCTGAGATGGAAGCCATTGTTCACATCTTTGATGAGTTAGATGGCAATGAAGGGATACTGGTGGCAAGCAAGATTGCAGACAGAGTTGGAATTACACGTTCTGTGATTGTTAATGCACTTCGTAAATTTGAAAGTGCAGGTGTCATCGAATCACGTTCTTCAGGAATGAAAGGAACTTATATCAAGGTTTTGAATGATGTGGTCTTTGACGAGATTAAGGAAATAAAAGAACAGAAAAAGTTGTAGATACCATTTCGAATGGATATCGAAGTGAAAAGACGAAAGGATTTGTACGGGAAACCGCATGAATCCTTTTTTCTTCCAGTGATTTACATAACCCCAAATTGTAGTGGGGGTAAAATAGAAAACACACAATATAAAGTAGTTTTTTCAAAAAAGCCCTTGTGTTTTTTTACAAATTCCTTATAATAAAGTGTGATAGGTATTTTGTTGAAACATGTCACAAGAACGGAGCGTGTGAGGATGATTAATACCAATGTTTTTGACTATATTAACGTGCTGGACAGGGCAGCGGATGCATCTGCACTGCGTAATCAGATTATTGGAGACAACATTGCCAATGTTGATACACCCGGTTATAAACGCCAGGATGTTGCTTTTGAAGAAGATTTGCGTAAGGCTCTGAAGAATTCCAAGTATCAGAGCATGGACAGTAAGGTGAATAACATCAAACCAAGGAGATTGAATGCAACAGTATATACAGATAGTGCAAATTTCTCATATCGTTTGGATGGGAATAACGTAGATATTGATAATGAAAATGTGGAATTAGCGAGCAATCAGCTCAAGTATAACGGATTGATTCAGAGTCTGGATTCGGAGTTTAAGAATCTCAAGTCAGTTATAAAGTAGAAAATACGGAAAGGATGAGCCTATGAGTATATTTAATTCGTTTGGAATTAATGCATCCGGTATGACAGCGCAGCGTTATCGTATGGATATTATTTCGGAGAACGTTGCTAACGCAAATACAACACGCACCGAGGATGGTACTCCTTATGTGCGTAAGGTGGTTACCTTCCATGAAAAGACAGACCAGCGTGCAACCTTCAGTAGTATGCTGGCATCAACACAAAGCAGATACAATCGTTTTGGCGGAGATGGAGTAAAGGTTGGCGGCGTATATGAGGATGATTCTACCGAAATGAAAAAGGTATATGATCCAGCCCATCCGGACGCAGATGACGACGGATATGTATGGTATCCCAATGTTGATATTATTACAGAAATGACAAATATGATTGACGCAAGTCGTGCTTATGAAGCCAACACGACCGCGTTTACGACGAGTAAAACAATGGCAATGAAAGGATTTGACATTGGGCGTACGTAAATCGCGTATTTAATTATGTAATTGTGCGTGCATAACGCAGGATGGGGGAAGAAAATGGATATTTCATCTTTACTTAATGTGAGCTCGGATGCTATTAAAACGGCAGCGACAAAGAGTTCTACCGCAACTTTACCAAATGATCAGAGCTTTGACCGCTTTTTGAATACTGCAGTCAGTCAGCTTGATGAGACGAACAGTTATTTGAATGATGCCGAGGAGGAAGAAATTAAGCTTTCTCTGGGACTCACAGATAATACGCATGATCTGGCCATTGCTCAGGCTAAGGCTTCGACATCCCTACAATATACGGTTGCTCTACGTGACAAGTTTATTGAGGCATACAAGGAAATCATGCAGATGCAGATATAATCGGTATCTGCTTTGTTTCGTTAGTACGGATGAAAAGGGTTAGGAGTATTGGAGATGGCAGACAGATTAAGAGAAATTCCAAAAAGGATTTTGGAGTGGTGGAATAAATTTACAGCAAAACAAAAGACCATTATTATCAGCGTCGCAGCAGGCGTGTTGGTAGCTTTGGTCGTTTTGGTGACTATTTTTACAAGACCACAGTATGAAACTTTGATTGTATGCGATGATACCAAGCAGGCATCCGAGATTAAAGATTTATTAGTGGGCAAGGATATGACCTATCAGATTTCGGATGATGGTCTTACGATTAAGATTTTGAAGTCGCAGTTATCGGATGCTACACTCCTTCTTGGTGCTAATAGTATTCCGACAGCCGGATATAGTATTGAGAATGTTTTTGATGGTGGTTTTTCATCTACAGAATCGGATAAAGAAAAACGTTACAAATTGTACTATGAGGATAAAATCTCAAAAGAACTCGCCACGATGGAAACGGTTGATGCGGCAAGCGTTAATCTGTCCATTCCTGAGGATGATGGGACACTGATTGCGGAAAAGGAAGAATCTTACGCCACAGTAATGTTGACACTGAACAGTGAGATGGAACCTGAGACAGCAGCATCGCTTGCTCGCTTTGTTGCAACTGCTTTGGGGAATAAAACGACAGAGAATATTGTGATATTGGATTCCATGGGAGCACTTCTTTTTTCTGGTGAGGACGATTCCTCAAGTGCAGGAAGCGCAAGCAATCGTTTATCCTACAAACAGCAGTATGAGACAGCCGTAAAAAAGGAAATCAAGGACGCTCTTGTCCTTTCAAAGATATACGACAATGTTCAAGTGGTTCCCAATCTTGATTTGGACTGGTCGGTAATCAAACAAACAGAGCATACATATACCCCGGCTGACGGTCAGTCACAGGGTGTGTTAAGCCATGAGGATACCTATAATTCGGAGAGCACCGCCGGAGGAGGAGGAGTTCCGGGTACCGATACGAATACAGAAAATACCTATGTGATTGGAGATAATCAGAACACCTATTCTACGGTAGATGAACAATCTCGTGATTATCTGCCAAATGAAAAAATAACAGACACTGAGAATCCCGGGGGAGCGATTAAGTACGACAGCTCTTCACTTGGTATCACAGCGATTCATTATGTTATTTACAAAGAGGATGATTTAAAAGCGCAAGGCTTACTGGATGGAATTACCTTTGAAGAATATCAGGCGGCGAATAGTGCGAGAGTAAAGACGGATGTTGACCAGGATATTTACAATGTAGTAGCAAAGGCAACAGGAATCGGAGCAGAAAATATTTCAATTGTGGCATATGATGAGCCTATCTTCCAGGCAAGTGAGAAACAGGCCTTTGGACTGGCTGAGATTATGCAGATTGTGCTGATCGTATTGATTCTTGGACTCCTTGGATTTGTTGTAATACGTAGTATGCGTTCAGATCGTATTGTGGAACAGGAAGAGGAATTGTCTCTTGATACGCTGCTGCAGAGTAATCAGGAACAGCAGGAACTGGAGGACATTGATCTCGAAGGTAAATCCGAAGTCCGTATGATGATCGAGAAATTTGTGGATGATAATCCGGAGGCGGTAGCAAATCTGCTCCGCAACTGGCTGAATGATGAATGGGGGTATTAATCCATGGCTAGCAAAGCAATGAGCTCCGAAGAAATTAATGGTGTCCAGAAGGCAGCAATTCTGCTGATCGCCTTGGGACCGGAGAAATCTTCTACTATCTTCAAACATTTGAAGGAAGAAGAAATAGAAGAGCTGACTCTGGAAATTGCAAATACCAGAAGTGTTACACCTCAGTTAAAAGAGGATGTTATCAACGAATTCTATCAAGTATGTCTTGCACAGCAATACATTGCAGAGGGCGGTATTGGCTATGCCAAGGAACTTCTGGAGAAGGCACTTGGCGCGGATAAAGCAGTGGACGTTATCAGTCGTCTGACGGCTTCCCTACAGGTGAAACCATTTGAATTTGTACGTAAAACGGATGCCTCTCAATTACTTAACTTTATTCAGGACGAGCATCCACAGACGATAGCTTTGATTCTGTCCTATCTGAATCCGTCTCAGGCGGCTCAGATTATCGGATCTTTGCCACCCGACCGACAGGCGGATGTTGCAAAACGTGTTGCGATGATGGATCGTACATCGCCGGATGTTATCAAGGAGGTTGAGAAAGTATTGGAATCCAAGCTGTCCTCACTGGTAAATCAGGACTACACCATTATTGGTGGCGTGGATGCTGTGGTTGATATCCTCAATACCGTTGACCGGGGAACAGAAAAACACATTATGGAGACTTTGGA
>CAYZUC010000025.1:3713-31964 GCA_964481705.1 uncultured Lachnospiraceae bacterium | reverse complement strand
ACTTCGGGTTCTTCAAAGTCAAGTACTGCTAAAACGGTTTCTACAAAATCGAATGCTTCGAAGACACCGGTAAAGAAGACCGTAAATAAGAATTTTGATGAAGATTTTGAGTTTGAATTTTTAGATTTATAATCATATTCCGGTATGCATCTGGTTTTAGAAACGCTGTCCGCTTCTTATGCAGACAGCGTTTCTGATTAGAAGGCATTTTGCAAACTATACTTGCATAATATTCTATGTGTGGTAGTATTGTTATAACAGACAAAAGAAAGGCAGGTCGATACTATGATTTTAGAAGTGGACTTTAACAGCGATGAAGCAATCTACATTCAGCTTCGCAATCAGATTATCGTTGGAATAGCGACTTCCGAATTAAATGAAGGCGATGTACTGCCATCTGTTCGACAACTGGCAGAACATATCGGCATAAATATGCATACAGTAAATAAGGCTTATACAGTCCTGAAGCAGGAGGGCTTTGTAAAAGTAGACAGACGACGAGGTGCAATTGTTGCCATCGATATAGACAAGCTACAGGCTATGACAGAGATGAAAAAAGATCTTCATGTACTTCTCGCTAAGGCAAGTTTGAAGAACATCAGTCGGGAAGAGGTTCATGAACTGATTGACGAAATATATAATGAGTATTCGGAATAGTAAACATTATGGAGGATGATTATGTCAGATATTTATACAGAGAAAGCAGAACGGGCATTGCAGCTTGCGAAACGCGCGGCCAGAGAGATGAAGCAGAACTATATCGGAAGTGAGCATATTCTGGTGGGACTTCTTCGCGAGGGGACCGGTGTAGCTGCTCGTGTTCTGATGGATAATAAGGTAGAAGAAGACAAGCTTATGGAGTTGATCTCTGATCTGATTGCTCCGGGGAATTCAGTTGCTTTAGAGGATCGTGATGGCTACAGTCCAAGGGCAGAGGCTGTATTGGATGGTAGTCAGAAAGAGGCCGTTCGCTTTAAAGCAGCGCAGGTAGGTACAGAACACATACTTCTTTCCCTGATCAAGGAGAGTGAGAGCATTGCTTCCCGTCTCCTTAATACGTTAGGAATCAATATCCAGAGACTGTATATTGATACTTTGATAGCAATGGGAGAGGATGGTAATCTATACAAAGAGGATTTTCAGAACGGACGTCCGATATCAAAAAAAGGGAAAGAAAAGGGGACACCTACGCTTGACCAGTATAGTCGAGATTTGACTTCACTTGCAAGACAAGATAAGCTGGATCCGGTCATCGGTCGACAAGACGAAATTATGCGAGTAGTACAGATTTTATCGCGCAGGACAAAAAATAATCCCTGTCTGGTCGGAGAACCGGGAGTTGGTAAGACTGCTATTGCAGAGGGACTTGCTGTTAAAATCATAGAAGGGGCAGTACCTCCGACTATCGCAGGTAAGCGTGTTGTAACTCTGGATTTGTCAGGTATGGTGGCAGGCAGTAAGTATCGTGGAGAATTTGAAGAGAGAATTAAGAAAGTCATCAAGGAAGTAATTGATGATGGCAATATTCTGTTGTTTCTGGATGAACTTCATACAATTATTGGCGCCGGTGGAGCAGAGGGAGCTATTGATGCATCGAATATCTTGAAACCATCGCTTGCGCGAGGAGAGATCCAGATGATTGGTGCTACGACGCTGGACGAGTATCGCAAGTATATTGAAAAGGATGCAGCGTTGGAGCGCAGATTTCAGCCTGTTACCGTAGAGGAACCCACAGAGCCCCAGGCGATTGAGATTCTAAAGGGAATTAAATATCGTTATGAAGAGCATCATCATGTCAACATTTCTGAGGAAGCAATCGAAGCTGCTGTGAAGATGTCCTCTCGTTATATCAATGATCGTTTTCTTCCGGACAAAGCAATTGATGTCATGGATGAGGCTGCATCCAGAATGCGGATTAGCACATTGACGGTTCCACCTGCTATGAAAGCATTGGAAGAGGAGATTAAATCCATGGAACTGCAAAAGGAGCATTCCATTAAGGCTGAGGATTATGTCGGAGCGGGAGAGATTCAAAGAGAGCAACGCAAGAAAGAACAGAAGTATAATCGGATGAAAGAGAAGTTTAACCAGAATCAGCTTCGTAAGACTATGACGGTCGAAGAAAATGATATCGCCGATGTTGTTTCTGTATGGACTAAGATTCCGGTAAGTAAGCTTACAGAGAAAGAGAATAATCGTCTGGTTCAGTTGGAACAGATTCTCCATAAACGTGTGATTGGTCAGGAAGAAGCGGTTTCCGCTGTCTCCAAAGCAATTAAAAGAAGCCGTGTCGGACTAAAGGATCCAAACCGACCAATGGGGTCATTCTTGTTTCTCGGACCAACCGGTGTGGGTAAGACAGAGCTTTCGAAGGCTCTTGCTGAGGCGATGTTTGGTTCTGAGAATGCTTTGATCCGTGTAGATATGTCGGAATTTATGGAATCGCATAGTGTTGCCAAGATGATTGGTTCTCCTCCGGGATATGTTGGATTTGACGAAGGTGGTCAACTGAGTGAGAAAATTCGCCGCAACCCATATTCTGTTGTATTGTTTGATGAAATCGAGAAAGCACATCCGGATGTTTTCAATATTTTGCTTCAGGTATTGGATGATGGTCATATCACGGATTCAAAAGGACGCAAGGTTAGTTTCAAGAATGCTATTATTATCATGACATCCAACGCCGGAGCACAGAGGATCATAGATCCGAAAAAGCTTGGTTTTATGGCTATAGATGATGAGAAACGCGATTATGAGACCATGAAGAGTGGTGTTATGGATGAGGTCAAAAAACTCTTCAAACCGGAATTTATCAATCGTATTGATGAGATTGTTGTATTCCATGCATTGAACGCTGCCAATATGAAGAGCATTGTCACACTTATGTCAGCAAATCTGATTAAGCGGGCGAAAGAACAGATGGACATCACGCTTGTAATTACACCATCGGTAAAGAAGTTTATTGTAGAAAAGGGCTCGGATAATAAGTTTGGAGCAAGACCTTTACGTCGCGCTATTCAGAATATGATTGAAGACGGTCTGGCAGAAGAGGTATTGAAGGGAAATGCAAAGCAGGGTGCTACCGTGACCGTAAGCCTGCAGCATGGAGAGATTCATTTTCGATAATATTCACAATTAATTTATGAAATTGCTATGGTATCTTGTCGATTTGTATTATATAATAATAGTAGCAACGAACCCCGTGAATCGGGAACTTTCAGGAGGACAGAAAAATGTCAGTAGTGAACGAGTTGATTCGCAATGAGTCGGATGGTACCATCAGCTTTGGCAATCATATACTTGATGACAAGGCGAAAAAGGAGGATTTTCAGCACGCAGGCGATTCTTATAAGGTTAAGACCTTTAAATCAATGACCAAGCTGGAAAAGAACGGATTATTCGTATATGAATCAGTTCCGGGTACGAGTGTAAACAACTTGAGGGAAACAGAGCAGGGAATGGAATTTGTGGTACAGGGGAATGAGGATGCGCAGATTACCATTGGTCTGGAAGATGAAACAGAGTATGAAGTTTTTGTGGATGGGGTAAGCGCAGGTAAGATGAAAACAAATCTCGGAGGTAAGCTTAGCATCAGCGTAGAACTGGCGGAAGCGAATGAGGTAAAAGTAGAAGTCCGGAAATAGTAAGAGGGAGCCCTAGAGGCTCCCTTATTTTGAAATAGAGTTGGAGGAATTATGGCTAAGGGGAAAGAAATGACAGTGTACTTCTGTCAGAATTGTGGGCATGAGTCGACCAAGTGGTTGGGACAGTGCCCGATGTGCAAGGAATGGAACACCTTTGTAGAAGAGACAATTAAGAAGACTTCAGGTAGTAGTAGTAAAGCGGAGGAACGCAGAAGGCAGGCAGAGCCTGTAACCTTATCTGAGATTTCCATGGAGCAGGAGGACAAGGTCATCACTCATATGCAGGAGTTTGATCGTGTATTGGGAGGCGGTATCGTTCCGGGCTCCTTGACGCTGGTAGGAGGAGATCCGGGTATTGGTAAATCAACTCTTTTACTACAGGTATGTAAGAAACTTTCGGATGATGGCCATAAGATACTCTATATTTCAGGAGAAGAATCGTTAAAGCAAATCAAGATTCGTGCAAACAGAATTGGTGAATTTCAGGAAACGCTTTGTTTACTTTGTGAGACCGATTTGGGTGTTATCGAAGAGGTAATACGACGCACCAAACCAGAGATGGTGGTGATTGATTCTATTCAGACAATGAACAATGAGAATGTATCCTCAGCTCCGGGGTCTGTTTCACAGGTGCGAGAGTCAACTGGGGTTCTATTGCAGCTTGCCAAGGGTATGACGGTATCTATTTTTATTGTGGGGCACGTCACAAAAGATGGAACGGTAGCCGGACCGAGGGTCTTGGAGCATATGGTGGACGCCGTATTGTATTTCGAGGGAGACAGGCATGCTTCCTATCGTATTTTGCGTGGGGTGAAGAATCGCTTTGGCTCTACAAATGAGATCGGCGTGTTTGAAATGAGAGAAGAAGGACTGGTGGAGGTTGAGAATCCATCAGAATTTATGCTGAGTGGTAAACCGGAGGATGCAACAGGAGCAGTGGTTGTGTGCTCTATGGAGGGGACCAGGCCTATATTGATCGAGATTCAGGCCCTGGTGTGCCAGACAAATTTTGGATTTCCAAGACGTCAGGCTACCGGAACGGATTTTAATCGTGTGAATTTACTGATGGCTGTTCTGGAAAAGAGAGTTGGTATTCAACTGTCGAATTGCGATGCATATGTTAATATCGCGGGAGGAATTAAGATCCAAGAACCAGCTACTGATCTGGGTATGGTCATGGCAATTGTGAGCAGCTTTAAGAATCGCAGCATAGATGACAAAATGGTTGTTTTTGGAGAGATAGGATTAAGTGGAGAAGTGCGAGCGGTTTCCATGCCGGAACAGCGGGTTTTGGAAGCGAAGAAACTGGGATTCACTAAGGTGGTTTTACCTGAGTCGTCCATGAAGAGTCTGAATCGATTGAAGGGAATAGAACTACTTGGGGTACGCTCAGTATCGGACGCAATTGATCTTATTTCATAAAAAAAGAAGTCTTGAATATCAAGACTTCCTAGCAGGGGAAGAGAGATTCGAACTCCCGTGAACGGTTTTGGAGACCGTGATACTGCCGCTGTATGATTCCCCTTTTTTGACCTGCCTATTATTTATATCATAATGCGAATTTCTTGTCAACAAGAACTCTAAAAAGTTGAAGAGAAAACTTGAAGAGAAGGAAATGAAAAACTGCATGTCGGTCTCTATCAATTCTTGCTAAATCATTGACGAAATATACGGGAAAGATTATGATAGATACAGTTAAAATGATTAGTAACTGGAGGGGTATCATGCTGTTTCAGAATCGCAAGACTATAGGTGTTTTTACTAATAAGGCAGATGAACATTTCCGACAGTCTTTATTTGCTGGTCTGACCAGAGAAGCAAAGAAATATGACTTTGATCTGGCTGTGTTTACCACGTTCGGAAATCATAATAGTAACAGTATTTATGATGAGCAGGAGAAAGCAATTGTTGATCTTGCACCATTGGAAAAGCTGGATGGTATTATTATCGTTCCTGACAGCTATGATGTTGAGGAATTAAGAGAGCGATTATATGAAAAAATAGATAAATATGCAGTGTGTCCTGTTGTGTCTGTCCGTACTCCGACGGCGAAGTATTACAATGTTCTGACCAATGAGAAGATAGCCCTAAGTGGTATCATTGATCACATGGTATTAAAGCATGGTTTTAAAAGAATATGCTTAATGGCCGGTTACCCAGGCCATCAGGATTCTGAGAACCGTATCGCCTGTTTTAAACGTGATATGGAGAAGTATCACCTTCCTATTCGAAAGAATACGATTTTCTACGCGGATATGTGGATGGATAAGGGTCCGGAAGCAGTTGACTTCTTCTATTCTAATCCGGACAATATACCGGAAGCGATTATTTGTGCGAATGATTATATGGCAGTGGCCCTTGCGAATGAATTGACAAAGCGTGGGATACGTATACCGGAGGATGTCTGCATTTCCGGTTATGATGGCATTAAGGAAGCAGACCTGTATGTACCTCAGATTACTACTGTTTTGGTTGACTTTCAAAAAATGGGAGAGAGTGCGGTTGATATTATCTATCATGTTCTGAATGGGGAGGAAGTTTCTCAGAACACCTATTTGACACCCGATTATTTGTTTCGTGGCTCCTGCGGGTGTGGATTTGGACCAAGCATTGAGGAAGAACGACAAGAGAAATTTAGGCTGTTTGAACAACAGAACAGGACAAACTATAGTCAGTTACGACAGACGTACTTTAGCATTAACATGGGTAATTGTAATAATCTTGTGGAGATTCACACAGAAGTATCCAATTCAATCAATATGCTGAGTGGATACCGGGATTTCCTTTTGTTCCTTTGCAAAGGAGATTATTCTCATCTTACCAGTGATGTGATTCTCACGTTGGATTTTCGCAATCAAGTAGACTATGGGATTAAAGAAGAGGTATTTCGTCGACGCGAGTTGATACCGGTAGATTTACAACGTGATGAGCCAATGGCATATTTCTTTATGCTGTTACATAGTGGAAATAATATTTTTGGTTATACTGCAGTTACTTTTTACGAAGAGAAGTCCTTTGATTATTCTTATTACAATTGGATGATTACGATTAGTATTGCTTTGAATGAGTCCTATAATCGCCGTTGCCTTCATAAGCTAATCCGAGAGAATGAGGAAAAGAGCGTTAAGGATTACCTGACAGGTCTCTATAATCGACGTGGATTTGAGATGATTACACGTGAGAGATTCTCCGGATTAATCGGAGATGACCGATATATGGCACTTATTGAGATGGATTTGGATGGACTGAAAGGGATTAATGATACGTATGGACATGGCGCAGGAGATTTCGCAATTATCTCAATAGCCAGTGCCATTAATCGTGTTCCAGATGTGGCGACAGTTGCAGCCCGTACCGGTGGTGATGAGTTTTTGATTGCCTTTACAGCAGAGTCACATGATGATATTTTATCCTTTATTCGTGTGTTTGAGGCTCAACTACGCAAAATTAATGAAGAGGCTGATGTTCCCTACCTGATTAGTGCATCGATTGGCTATTATTTTACCAGAGTGACACAGGACACCTCCTATGAAGAATGTCTTCATTTATGTGATATGTGTCTGTATGCCGAGAAGAAAGAGCATCATAAACTGATTCGTGAGGATGAGTAATTTATGAGGGAAGCAATATTATTTTTGCTTTACAGTGTTCCGGTTGCGTTATTGTTGTTCGTATTGATACGAAAAACATATCGAAAATACTACATTCCATGTAAAATGATATGCAGTGCTGCTTATCTTGCATTGGGCTTTTATTGTGCCTATCAGGGATCGCATGTTCGTTTTTTCTACTGTATGCTTCCCGGCTATATTCTGTGCTTTTGCGGAGATGCGTTTCTGGGAATATATAACCGCAGTTCTAATAAGAAATTTTTAATGACAGGGCTTTTTTCCTTCCTTTTTGGTCATGTTGTGTTTGTGACATCCTTTTGGGTACTTCAGGAGCTTTCCCTCTTTGATTTTGCTTTTCCGGTGGTTTTCGTTCTGATTACCGTCTGGATTACAAATCAAAAAAGTATGTTTCTTGGAAAGCTAAAACCCTATGTTTATCTGTATTCTTTTTTTGTATCGATGATGTTTGGCAAGAGTGTATTGCTTGTTTTAGAGGTTATTTCCATGCAGCGTGTGTTGCTTGCCTGTGGTGCGACCTTATTTCTGATTTCAGATTATATGATTCTGTTCTTATACTTTTATAAACACAGAGCGTGGTGTGTTCACGGAATTAACGTTACGACTTACTACTATGGAATGTTTCTACTGGCGTTAAGCCTGCTATATTGAGTCCTGAGAGCATTTGGCTGTCAGGATTTTTTGGTAAAGGGGGGATTCTTTGAAAATTCAAATAAATGAAGATCGTAATTTGCAGGAGACAGAGATTACGATTCATTGCAAAGAGACAAATGATGAGATACTGAAGCTGCTTGCGATGCTACGAGTGATGAATAGTAAGCTGACCGGTATGAAGGAACAGGAAACCTATATTCTGGATGCATCCGGCATTCTCTATATTGATACTGTCGACAAGAAGACTTTTTTCTATACGAAGAAGGAAGTATATGAAACGCCATTGAAGCTATATGAACTGGAAGAACAGTTATCGTCGCAAGGCTTCTTTCGAGCGAGCAAATCCACTATCATTAATTTCAATCAAATCAAGGCATTACGACCGGATTTGGATGGACGTATTCTTGTTACGATGAATAATAATGAGAAACTAATGGTGTCGAGACAATATGCAGTTACGATTAAAAAGATACTGGGGGTGAAATGATGCAGGGAAACGATACACGACATTTAGACTTTTTTTCACGATTTTATTTTATTTTTACCTTGGAGGTGATCTTTGTTTCCGTGCTGGGTGCATGGCAAGGGGACGATGCAATAATGTATTCCTCCTTCTACCAGCTTGGAAATAAGGGATTGAGTTTTACAACACTCCTTCAGCTTGGGATTACGGCGATAACGATATCGACATTGATACAGATTTTCCTGTGTGCACGCATTTTTGAAAGATGGCTTCTCGTATATCGTGTGATGGGATTACTCTTGAGTATTGTGATAGTCATGATTATTTTTATAATCGTGTTCGAATGGTTCTCTGTTGATTTTCTTCCAGGATGGATTGGATTCCTGCTTTCCTTTGGTATTTGCTTTTTGGGGAGTACGGCAGGTATGCTCATACGAACCAGAAAGGAAGGTCGTAAGTATGAGGAGCTTCTGGAGACCTATAAGAAAAAGAATCATGATAATTCCGTGGAAGAGGAGCAGACAAAATGAGACAAGGATTTATAGTAAAGGGTGATATTGCATATGCAAAGGAGAACAGAGAGCTGTGCTGTATGGAAGACAGCTATCTTGTATGTGTGGATGGAAAATGTAAAGGGGTTTTTTCAAGGATTCCTACAGAGTATCAGGAACTATCGCTCTCTGATTACTCTGGAAAACTAATTATTCCAGGCATGACAGATTTGCATGTTCATGCGCCACAATATACCTTCCGCGGACTTGGCATGGATTTGGAACTATTGGAATGGTTACAGACCAATACCTTCCCGGAAGAAGCGAAATATGAGAATGTACATTACGCAACAAAAGCATACCAATTCTTTACAGAGGATTTGAAGACGAGTTATACTACAAGAGCGTGTATTTTCTCTACATTACATCGGGAAGCGACCGAGGTCCTGATGGATCAACTGGAGGAGACAGGGCTGATCACGTATGTAGGTAAAGTCAATATGGATCGTAACGGTTCAAAAGAATTGTGTGAGGAGAGCGCAGAGGCATCCATTCGAGATACTGAATTATGGCTGCAGGAAATTAAGGGTAAGTATAAAAGAACGATGCCTATTTTGACTCCGAGATTTATTCCTTCTTGTTCGGATGAGCTTATGAAGAAAATTGCACATTTAAGTAAAGAAAGAGGTTTACGTATTCAGTCACATTTGTCTGAGAATCCATCAGAGGTAGCATGGGTAAGGGAATTGGTGCCGTCGGCTGGCAGCTATGCAGGAGCTTATGAATTATTCGAAGCACTTGGCAATAAGGAATATCCGGCCATTATGGCCCATTGTGTATACAGTGGAGAAGAGGAGATTGCACTGTTAAAGGCACATGGTACCTATGTGGCTCACTGTCCGGAATCGAATATGAATGTTTCATCGGGGATAGCTCCTATACGTAAATTCTTGGAAGCAGGACTTCATGTAGGACTTGGAACTGATGTTGCAGGAGGTTCCTCCTTGTCTATGACAAAGGCCATGTCAATTGCCATGCAGGCATCAAAAATGTATTGGAGACTTGTTGACAGCAACGTAAAACCACTTGTCTTTTCTGATTTGTTCTATATAGCAACGCTAGGTGGAGGCAGTTATTTTGGCAAGGTAGGCTCCTTTCTGGAGGGTTATGAGATGGATGCAGTTGTAGTGGATGATAGTCTAATCCATAGTATGCGTACGTTGAATCTGCAGGAACGATTGGAGCGACTGATTTATCAGGAACCCTATTGCAGAATAGAAGGAAAGTATGTAAATGGGTGTAAGATTCAGTAGGAGTAGAAAGAATCATTAGGTTGGAAAGGGAGGAAATTATGAGAAAAAATGTTTTAGGATGGATAAGTGGAAGCTTGATAGCGGTGATGCTGCTTACAGCATGTGCACCAAAAGAGGTAGTTCCGGCAACAGCAGAGTCGCAGGAATCGATAGAGGACACAACGGAGATTCCGTTACAGACGTCTGAGGGTGAGGAAGCTGCTAGTACGGAAGCGGCCAAGGTGGAACCGGTTCAATCAGAAGATTATGGATTAGATTTTACGCCTTCCGTAGCGCCTTACAAGACAGAGCAGGGACTTGCAAATATTGAGAATAAGGATCGTCTATATCTTCAGGATGATATGATCGCTAAGCTGGTAGAGAATAATTTTGTGGTACTCGATACAGAGTATAATGAGTTTTTTGATTTATATGAAAATAACCGATACGTACAAACCCCGAGTTTCATTACGGTTGATTCCATGATGCATACCTATCATCTTTATTTTGCGATGCTACAAAAAGGGACAGAAAAGAAGTATCTTACGGATACGGTTAACCGGATGAGTACAGAGTTACAAAAAGCTTCGGTAGAACAGTATCAGACGTTAAAGGGGTCTGAATGGGAGAAAGCAGCACTCACAAATGTTGTCTTTTTCTCAGTAGGAGCAGACCTTTTGGGAGAGAAAACAGATATCCCAAGTGAGGCATCAAGTCTTGTTGACGAAGAAGAAAAGTTGATTATGGATGCTGAGGATGTTTTAGATTCACCACTTACCGGAAGTAAGGAGGATTATACTCAGTATAAGCCAAGAGGATATTATGATGGTGACGAAGAGCTGGAAAAGTATTTTCGTGCCATGATGTGGTATGGTCGTAGGAACTTTAGTCAAAAGGAAGAGGACATGGATCGCAGTGCATTATTGATGACCTTGGCAATCGATCAGAATGCAAAAGAGGATTGGGAGACTGTTTATACAATTACGTCTTTCTTTGCAGGTACCAGTGATGATTCCGGATACCATGAATATTTGCCACTTATAGAAAAGGCATTTGGTGAGAATGCGGCAGCAGGGGATTTGATTGGAAAAGAGGAAGAGTTCCAGAGCTTTCATAAAATGACAGCTGAGCTCGAACCACCTAAGATCAATTCCGAAGTGTTTATGGATGATGATGGCAAGACAGACAAGACGGAGAGAGCGAAAGGATTTCGTTTTATGGGACAGCGCTTTAGCATCGATGAAGCTATTTTCACACAGCTTTGCTATAGCAAGGTCAAAGAAAATCCGAATGGAGATACCAGAATGCTCCCAGATGCACTTGATGTACCGGCAGCTTTTGGCTCCGCTAAGGCGCAGGAAATCCTGGAGGACCAGGGTGCTTTTTCATACGCTGGGTATAAAGAAAATCTCACAGCTCTTCAAAAGGAAGTGGAGCAGACCTCGGAATCAACGTGGAAAAATAGTCTATATGGCTCTTGGATGTCTACACTGCGTCCTTTAATAAAGGAGAAGGGGGAAGGATACCCATCCTTTATGCAAAATGAGGAATGGAAAAAGAAGGATCTGGAAGGTTTCCTATCAAGCTATACAGAGTTAAAGCATGATACGGTTCTTTACTCAAAGCAGTTTATGGCGGAGATGGGTGGAGGCGATGAAAAGCTGGATGATCGTGGTTACGTTGAGCCAGAACCGGAAGTATTTGCCAGACTTTCAGCGTTAGCTGGAAGAACCGCCTCCGGACTGGAAGAGTTTAAGATATTGGATGATGGTGATAAAGAAAATCTGGAGAAACTATCTGAGCTAGCAGAACGTTTAAAGGATATCTCCATAAAGGAATTAACGAATGATACTATTACAGAGGAGGACTACGAATTAATCCGAACCTACGGTGGAAATCTGGAACACTTCTGGGAAGAAGCCACGAAGGACAGCAGAACAGGGGAAGACGCCATTGACAGCTCTGTGGTTCCGGCGGCAATCGCAGTAGATGTGGCAACGGACCCCAATGGTGCCGTTTTGGAACAGGCAGTTGGTGGAGTAGGTACTATTTTCGTAACAGTCCCGGTCGAAGGAAAGCTGCGTATCGCACAGGGAGCAGTTTTCCGTTATTATCAATTTGTACAACCGATTGAGGATCGTCTTACCGATTCTGAGTGGAGGAGGAAGCTTGGACTGGAGCTGAACGATAATTATGAGTATGAGAAGGATGAGACCATTAAGCAGCCGGAATGGACACAGAGCTATCATTGTCAGTGGAAATAGTCTGGTATGGATTCTGATACTGGGTACAATTCTATTTGCAGTGTGGTGGGACGGAATGCTTTTACCCAGACGGATTGAGTGGAAGAATCGGAACTTCTCCTATGAGCAGGGAAGGGTTACTCTATACAATCATCATTTGAAAATTACCGAGAAGTTCGGGAGTAAAGAAAAAATAGTTTTTAGGACCCGACAGGATTGGAATGTTCAGGATGTTTTATGCTTTGATATCAATCAGGATGGAAAAGAGGAACTGATCATGCTCGTATGGAAGCATGGCAGCTATGGGAAACACTTGCCGATATGGGTGAAACACAATGATATTCGATTGGAACAGCATATCTTTATCTACCAATGGGAGGAATCCAGACAGTCACGCATTAGACCTGTCTGGATGAGCTCCGCGATTGGGTATGAAGTGTCTTCTATTGAGCAGGGAGAGGAACAACGATTACTTGTCACAGATCGAAGAGGAGAAAGAAAGGTCTGGGAATGGAAGGATTTTGGACTAAAGCTTTTCGGAAAGTGGAAGGAACACACGGGAAATCCATCTGTTCGTTTCGTGTGTGCCGGAGATAATTTGATTCATCTGAATCTTCTCTATGGCAAAGATGGAAACTATGATTGTTTTTATGATGAGGTTCGAGAGAAGGTGAGCCAGGCCGATCTTGCAACGGTGAATCAAGAAACGGTTTTTGTGAAAGAGCGTGGAAGAGTTAGTGATTATCCGAGGTTCGGAACACCGATAGAGGTAGGAGATGCACTGGTGAAAGCAGGATTTGACATTGTCACATTGGCTAATAACCATGCTCTCGATAAGGACGCTTATGGAATTGATGTAACGAAGGAATTCTATCGTGGACAAAAAGGTGTAACCTGCATTGGAGCGCATTCCTCAGAAGAAGCTGCAGATACTCCAGAAGAATCGGTGAGTATTGTTGAAAAAAATGGAATACGTTTTGCTTTATTGAATTATACTTATGGAACGAATGGAAGAAGACCACCCGATGGTTACCCTAATATGGTCGAGTCCTTCTCAAAGGAGGATCGTATCAAGGAGCAGATTGCGTACGCGAAGGAGCAGTCAGATGCCATACTTGTATTTGCTCACTGGGGGACAGAATATAGTGAAAAGGTAGACGAAGAACAAAAACGTATTACAACTTTTCTGAGGAAGCAGGGGGTGGATGTTATTATTGGCACACATCCCCATGTATTGCAACCTTATGAGACATTAAGCAGTGACGATGGACATTCGACATTGGTGTATTATTCTCTGGGGAATCTTATATCTGCACAGGATAAACCGGAATGTCAAATAGGAGGTCTGGCAGAATTTACGATAGAGAAAACAGAGGATGGCGCGATTACGATTAAAGATGCGAAGCTGACAAAAATTCGTGCTGTACGAAAGAAGTAATAACGGGAGTATTGTGTATGATGGATAAGAAAAGAATACTTATTGTTGAAGATGATATGGATTTAGCAGAAATTACAAGAGATATGCTTGTTCAATATGGTTTTATAGCAGACCTCGCATCTGGGGAGGATGAGGCCTATGCGTGTCTGGAAAAGAGCAACTATCATCTTGTTCTATTGGATATTAATCTGCCAGGCGGAGATGGTTTTCATGTATGTCAGGAACTACGTAAGGTATCGAAAGTGCCGGTTATTTTCGCAAGTGCAAGGGTACGGGAAGAAGACAAGATTAAAGGTCTAGATATGGGAGGAGACGATTACCTTGAGAAACCCTATTCTTTGAAGGAACTTCTTGCCAGAATGAAAGCGCTTATTCGGCGAACCTATGGGGAACGTGATGCCGAACCAGTTTATGAAATTGGGAGGATACGTGTAGATGTTGGATTGCGAAAGGTATGGAAAGGGGAACAGGAGATACGCTTGGCATTAAAGGAATTTGATGTTTTGGCATATTTGTGTGCGAATCAAGGAAAAGCAATTCGAAAGGAAACAATTCTGCAGGAAGTATGGGGAACTTATAACGAGGCAGAGATGTCGACAGTTGCGGTTCATATTCGATGGCTACGGGAAAAGCTGGAGGATGATCCATCAAATCCTGCATTGATACAGACAGTTTGGGGGATTGGATACCGGATGACAGCGGAGGAAAATAGATGAAGAAGCGATTACTGTGGGTTACTCTCTCATTTTTAGTTTTATTGGGAGTGGTCACCCTCTTTTATTATTTCATATCTACAAGAGCCATTGGAGATGGTGGAAGAGGGGAGGAATTGGTTCTGCTCAATGAAATCTCACATCAGTGTGTGGATGAGAATAAAGAGCCACTTGCCACCGAACAGTTGAAGGAGCTGGAATCTATTATCCGTTATGGAACAGGCATCAGTCGGGCATTGGCCTATCGAAAGTGGATTTTGGTACTCGTAGGGCTCGTCGCTGTCTATACAATGGTATTGTTTTTCTATGTCTATTTCAAGATACTCGAGCCATTTGATAGGATGAAAGCATACGCTGAGCAAATAGCAGCCGGAGATCTAAGTCTACCATTGGAGTATGAACGAACGAATTTTTTTGGTGCATTCACCTGGGCCTTTGATCATATGCGCGAAGAAATTCGGTATGCAAGGAAGAAGGAAAGCTTTGCAATTGAAGAGAATAAAACAATTATTGCGACACTATCACATGATATAAAGACTCCAATTGCATCAATTCGTGCCTATTCAGAAATGTTGGATGCAAATCTGGATGCAGACTTTGAGAAACGTCAGAAGTATACATCTTCTATCATAAGAAAATGTGACGAAGTGACTTGTCTGGTAAATGACTTGGTTTTACATTCACTATCGGAATTGGAGAAACTGGATATTACATGTGAAGAAGTTGAGATAGCCAAGGTTTTAGAGCAGATTATTCGTGATTTTGGTTATCCAGGGCTTGAAGTGCAAGGAGAATTTCCAGAGGCGAAAATCCTGGCAGATACCAAAAGGACAGCTCAGGTATTAGAGAATCTTATGAATAACGCAAGAAAGTATGCACCTGAGTCAAAGGTTACTGTGTATTCGGAAGTGGATAGAGAAGAGAATCAATATCGAATCCATGTCAGGGATTATGGACCGGGAATTCTTCCTGAAGATATGCCTTTTGTTATGAATCGTTTTTATCGTGGCAAAAATGTGATGGACCAGCCGGGTAGCGGACTTGGACTATACATTGTGAAATACATTATGGAATCCATGAAGGGTGGACTAAAGCTCGTGAGTGAAGAGGATGGTTTAGATGCTGAAGTGTGGTTTCCAATAAAAGAGTAACCTCTTAAAGATTTCTTAATAAGTTCTCTGTTATAGTCGGTAGGTAATCGATAGACAGAGAAAGGAGAACTACCGTGAAGAAAATTTTGATTAAAGCAGAGGGTGTATGTAAAAGCTTTGCGAGTAACGGAAGACAGAATCATGTATTAGATAGCGTAGACACCAACATTTATGAGGGAGATTTTACTGTCATAATGGGTCCGTCGGGAGCTGGAAAATCAACACTATTGTACGCACTGAGTGCTATGGACTCGCTTACTGGGGGCAAGGTTTATTATAAAGGACAGGAAATCAGTGGACTAAAAGAGCAGAGAATGTCAACGATTCGTGCAACAGAGTTTGGGTTCGTGTTTCAGCAGACACATTTAATCAGTAACTTAACGTTATTTGAAAATGTCGCAGTAACCGGTTATTTAAATCCAAAGAAGACGGTAGCACAAGTTCAGGAACGTTCACTGGTGCTTCTAAAACAAATGGATGTCGACAAAGCGAAGGATCGATATCCTTCTCAGGTTTCGGGGGGCGAGGCACAGCGGACAGCCATTGCCAGAGCGATGATTAATGAGCCAGGCATTATCTTTGCAGATGAGCCTACGGGAGCACTAAATAAAAGAAATACAACAGAGGTACTTGATATCATGACCGAACTGAATGCAAAAGGACAGAGTATTCTGATGGTTACTCATGATATTCGAGCTGCTATTCGTGCTAATCGAATCTTATACCTGGAGGATGGCAAGATTATTGATGAGATGTCACTCATGCCTTTTCAGATCGATAGTGCGAGAAACCGTGAAGCGGAGGTAAATGCATGGCTTACCTCCATGGAATGGTAGGAGGGCAGACATATGAAATATTGTACATTACTGTTTGCTAATATGAAGAAACAAAAAGGAAGCTTGATCGGAATTTTTCTTCTAATGTTTATTATTTCTATTTCTCTTGGTTGTGTATTAACGATTCGAAATAATTCTGCATCCTATATTGAGGGGGAGATGGAACGTCTCCATGTGGGCGATATCATTTACTGGGAGGTACAGGTTTCGGACATTGAACAATTAAAGGAAGAGATACGTGAAGTAAAAGGTACAGCAGATGTTGAGGAAGAGAAGATTCTCCTTGCCACCGGTAAGATTCATGAAGAAGAGAGTAGCGTGGAGCTTCAAGGCGTTGTCTATCAACCGGACGTTCGCGAGTATTCCATATTTCATTCATCCGGGGATGGATTGATAAAGGGTGGAATGAAATTAAAAAAGGGTGAGATCCTTGTACCTATTAGTTTTCGCTCTATCTACCAGGCCAACGAGGGAGATACCATGCAATACCACACAAAGGATGGAAAAGTCAGTACAATCTATACGATACGTGGTTTCTACGAGGATCCTATCATGGGAAGCTCTATGATGGGAATGAAAAGCTTTTTTATGACACAAGAAGATTACGATGATTTTTCTCAAGCGATGGAGAAAACAGGAGAACCTGCGATCAACTGTTATCGTTTGCATGTATTTCATGAGAAACAGGGAGATGAGACTCTTAAGAAGTTCCAGAATCGATTAAATGAAGAAACCTCTGTTGACCAATATACATCCTTTGCATATCAGAGAGTTACTATAAATGGATTTATGCTTTTGCTACAGAATATTTTTTTTGGATTTCTGGTATCCTTTGTTGTTGTACTATTGATTGTCACTATGATTGTAATTGGACACAGTATCAGTTCCAGTATCGAACAGGATTATGTTGATATGGGAATCCTAAAGGCAGTCGGATATCGGAACAAGGATATGGTCTTCGTGCAGATGACGCAATACATGATTACAATTCTTGCTGGACAATTAATGGGTCTTTCCTTTGCATCAAGTCTTGTTAAACTGGTGAACAAAATGATTGTAACGGTGACCGGAATTATCATTCCGGATCGTATGCCATTACTCCTATACGTTATAACCTTCGGATTAATACTGATCCTCTTTGCGAGCTACATTTTGGTAAAAACAAGAACCATAGCAAAGATTTCACCGATTCGCGCGATTCGTGGTGGAAAAGAGGATGTCTTTTTTTCCAGTCGGTTAAGGACGCAAATTCATAAAAAGGGATTGAGCTTTCACATGGCACTCAGACAATTAGAATCCGGAAAGAAGCAATACGTCAGTGCATGCATGATTACAGCACTTTTGGTATTTATCTTATCGTTATGCGGTCGGATTCAGAATTGGCTTGGCCCAGATGGACAAGGACTGATGAATACTATGGGAATCGCTGCTGTGGACGGACGAACCTATGATTTTGCAATTCGTTATGAGGGAAACAAAACGGAAAGGGATGAGTTGCAAAAGGAGGTCGAGAAATCGATTAGTGGAATTTCTCCTATTTTTACCTCCTATCTATCTATTTCAACGACCGGACAAGTCAATCATTCAGACTATCTTTTGAACGTAATATCAAAACCGGAGTATTTGCATATTGTTGAAGGAAGGGCTTGTATGTATGACAACGAAGTAACAATTACAAAGACTGTTGCCAAAGAAACCGGAATTCATGTAGGGGATCGCATTATTGTTGGAGCCGAGAATAAAAGCGGTGAATATATGGTTACAGGTTTCCATCAATGTGCGAATGATATGGGAGCAAACTTTGTAATGGGAACAGAAGGGTATGAGAAACTAAGAGGAAATGAAGTAGACTATTATGTAAACTATATTGTAGAGGACAGGACGCAGAAAACAGCAATTACCGATATGCTGACAGAGAGATTTGCAGATAAAATAGATTTAGACATTAATACATGGTCAGGTATAGATGGAATTGTTGTAGCGGCAGCAGCGCTGCAGATGATGATGTATGTAATCTGTGCAATCTTTATCTTTGTCGTCATATCTATGACAGGAGGTAAGATTCTGTACAAAGAACAGCATGATCTGGGTGTTTATAAATCACTGGGATTTTCGTCAGGAGTATTGCGATTATCATTTGCAATCCGCTTTGGAGTTGTGGCGGCTATTGGTTCCATCTTTGGTATTCTGATTAGTATTCTTTTGACGGATTCGCTTGTGGGAGTAATCTTTATGAGCTTTGGAGTAAGCAATTTCAGGTCCGTATTGGATATATCTCAGATGGTTAGACCTGCGATATGTGTTATGCTCTTATTCTTCCTTTTTGCATTTGTGTGTGCAGGGAAAATTAAGAAAACCGATCCCGGAATTCTAATTACAGAATAAGAACTTTACGATATCTTTCTATAATAAATGGAAATAATCACGGGTATCTGATAAACTATGTAGGTGTAGATACAAATAAGAAGCTTTCTGCACGAAACATGTTGAAATAATCAGGGAGTAATAGAAATCTATGATAAAAATATGTACAGAGCGTCTTGTATTGATTCCATTGAAAATGGATGAACTGGAAGAACTCGTAAAAGATTATAAGGATGTTGTTCCGGAATTGAGTCAGGCATACAATGAGATGCTGGAAAGCTGCAGACAACATCCAGAGCAGTTGCTTTGGTATACTTCTTGGAAAATCTGCAAAGCTGATGATCTTTCCGTTGTTGGATTTGCAGGCTTTAAAGGAGTTCATCAGGAAGCTTCTGAAATCGGGTATGGGATAGAAGAAGAGTACCAGGGAAACGGCTATGCAACGGAAGCAGTGCAGGGCTTATGTAACTGGGCATTTTCTACAGAGCTTGTACATACGATTGTGGCAGAAGCCGAAGCACATAATCAGGCTTCGTTAAAGGTGCTACAAAAGAACGGATTTCTTCCGACAGGGGAGATGGGAGAAGAAGGACCAAGATTTTTAAAACAATTGGTATGGGGAATGGATAAGAATGAGAAAGAGAATCTATGAAATTGTTGAGGTTGCACAGGAAGGCGACAAAATAAGCACATGTTATGATAGCTTTATGATGCTGATTATTATCATCAGTCTTATTCCATTGGCATTTAAGGTACAAACCGATGTGCTTATTATAATTGATCAAGCTACAGTGATAGTTTTTATCATTGATTATGTACTTCGATTTTTTACGGCAGATTTTAAGCTAAAAGGTAAAAATTTAAATGTATTTTTACGATATCCATTTACTCCAATGGCAGTTATTGATTTACTGACGATACTTCCATCCTTGACAATGATAAGCAGAACATTCAAGGTGTTAAAATTATTTCGGTTGATACGCACTTTTCGTGTATTTCGCGTATTTAAGGCGGTTCGATATTCGAAAAGTATAATGATGATTATCGATGTTTTTCAAAAGCAGAAGGAATCTCTTCTCACTGTTTTGACCTTAGCTGTTGGCTATGTGCTAGTATCAGCATTAATTGTTTTTAATGCTGAGCCCAATACATTTCATACTTTTTTTGATGCGGTTTATTGGGCAACGGTTTCTCTGACTACGATGGGATATGGAGATATTTATCCAGTGACTACAGTGGGACGTATGATTACGATGATTTCATCGATACTTGGAATTGCAATTGTTGCTTTACCGGCGGGTATAATAACGGCAGGATACATGGATGAATTGAGCAAAGAGGAGAAGTAATTTACAAATAATGAATGAATTGGCTACAAGGATATAATGGAATTTACAATCGAAACCGATATAAATGATATAATTCATGGATGGACAGGAAGCTAAGGAAAGCGATAGTGTTTTCTTTTGTTTTCTGTCTATTTTAGTAAAGAAAAAAAGACATTCTGATAAAAAAGGAGAATACTATGACAGTCACAGAGTACAATAATGGAATTAATAGCAATTTTACATATCCCACAATTCAATCAGGAACAAGCACAAGTTCATCAACAAAAGAGACTTCCAGTCGTAATGATTTTTTACAGGAACTGCAGGTAAAACAGGCTGAGATGAAGGATAGAATAAAGAATGGGAATAATGACCCCAAATTCCAAATCGGAGGTCAGGTTTTTACGGAGAAAGAGTGGAAGAATTTGATCAAGAAAATAGATAAGAATATTGATGTAATTAAGGAAGAGCAGAAGGAGCGACTGGAGACTCAAAAGCAACAACAGATGGATCCGGCAAAGGTGAACGAGGCAAAGAAGGCCCCCTATTCGTATATGGCGCGGGATGGTTTAATAGAGTATAACGGAGTCACCTTCGTGTGTGATGATGAAAAACAGAGAATCTGCTTAGGAGACGTAAGTAAACCAGGAGACTGCATAACGATTGGTTTATCCGAAGGTGGAAGCCTTGTTGTGAATCGTGATAACCTGGGAAGTCTGTCAAAAGCAATCGGTATGT
Organism: uncultured Lachnospiraceae bacterium; assembly: GCA_964481705.1. Classification (GTDB taxonomy): domain Bacteria; phylum Bacillota; class Clostridia; order Lachnospirales; family Lachnospiraceae; genus CAYZUC01. The sequence goes on along the minus strand of CAYZUC010000025.1, from coordinate 10,980 downwards.
TCTCGTCAGAAGATGTTAAGAGAATTCTGAGTGCAATGGCACAGGATAAGAAGGTTCAGGAAGTAAAAAACGAGATAGAGGACGACAAGAATCATATCGGGGAAGCTGAGGAACTCGGAAGGTGAAATACAATAGCACCTACCTTTGAGAGTATAGTTTCTGCATTTCAGGAAAATCAGCAATATTTGGTTCAAGATTAATTAAATCCTCGTATGGAGATAGATTTTCCGGCATATAGTACTGTTTTTTGAACACTTCCATATCCGATATCCAGGATTTTGGAAGTGTTTCAAATACTGCGCAATAGGCATAATAGGAAAGTACCAAGCGATAATAGGATTTAAATATTGATGTTAAAAGATAGCTTTTTCCAATATGATTAAAATCAATATTGAGCTGCATAATAAAGATATTCCAATCATCAAGGTTGCGTTTGTATGCTTCTTCCACATCACCATAACCGAGATATATTTTTTGCAGAAGTGTTGCCCGGAAGATAAAATTATTGATAAAAATGGTATAGGGTTTGTTATAGATGGGCATATTGTTGGCGTAATTCATAGCTTCCAATGATTTGGACAACCATAACTCCATTTTCTCTTTATCATGATCTGTTGGATGACTGTTTTTCATTGTTTTAAAATCATCCATTGTGATACAGCCACGTATTACACCACCAAGATTTGTTATTTCCCAGAAATATTGTCTGCCAACAGAATCAAAATAGAGATATCTGGTATAGGGGTTACGAAATAGATCACCACGAATATTATCCAGAAATTCGCGCGAGAAATTCTGGACATAAAGGTATTCGATCATTTTTAGATTTTCTTCCAGTACATATTGAGTCCCGTTACTGTAATTTCTTAACTTTCTAAACTTCTTCTTAGAAAGCTCTACCACTTCTATGCTTTGATCTTTATAAATCTGTTTATTCTGATTACACCAACCTAATATAGCATAATCGTCAATCATCATTTGCAGAGCATCCGTTAATTGAATATTGGTCATAATCTTTTTGTTTAATACTAGTTTTTGCTTCTCGAAGATATGTTCCATAATGTCAACATCACTCTTATAGGGTATGTATTCTTTGATTGCAGATAGTAAAGAAATCGTGTAGGAATCATTCTCAAGTACATTACCTTCCAAGGTTGACTTTGTATTCACGGAATCAATGGTATAATAGGTAAGCAATGCCATAATCAGTGCCACAATTGAGATAATCAAGGCACTTAGGCTAATTACCTGATTGGTAAAGTCATTGTAGCTGTCATTCATTACAAAGAAATAGACAGATAAGAAGGCCGAAATTAGAAAAGTGATCAAGATTACAAATATGACTCGTAATATGTTTTTCATGCAAAGGCTCCTTTCAAGTGATAACTTCATCATAACATCTATCAAAGAAGAATCAAATAGAGGATAATCATTTTTCTAAAAAACGCCTGCAGGATAAGAATCCGGCAGGCGTCATGGATGGAAACGAATTTGTCATTATATGGCGGTATATCCACCGTCAATCGGTAAAATAACTCCGGTTACATAAGAAGCTTCTTCACTTGCTAAGAAGATAGCACCTGCATTCAACTCGCCTTCATTACCATAGCGTCCGAGGGGGACGGTTGCTCTCATATAAGCACCAAACTCCTCGGTTTTGAGTGTGGATTCTGTAAGCTCTGTCATAAAATATCCGGGACATATTGCATTACAGGTAATGTTGTATTTTGCCAGCTCTGCAGCTACAGCGCGTGTGAAATTGACGACACCACCTTTAGAAGAATGATAGGCAACAGTATCTATTGCTGTATTACCAACAAGACCGTACATGGAAGCGATATTGATGATTCTTCCATAATTATTTTTTTTCATAATGTTTGCAAATGCTCTGGTCACATAGAATACACTGTTAAGGTCTGTATTAATGGTAAAGTTCCACTGATCGTCTGTCATATTTAATACACCTGCATTTTCAGCGGCTCCGGCACAATTAACCAGGACATCAACCTTCCCAAATTCCTTTTCTACCTGAGCTGCTACTTCATTTACCATCGTGGAATCTGTGACATCACACTTAAGTGGAAGACATTTGACTCCAAGTTCACGAATGGTGTTCGCCAGTGCTTCTAATTTCTCGAGCCTTCTTGCGAGAATAACCACATCGCCCCCCTGCTTTGCAAATCCTTTAGCCATTTGAGCTCCAAGTCCTGAGGATGCGCCGGAGACGACAATTACTTTACCTGCTAAACTGAACATATGAATACCTTCTTTCTTTGTTAATATTGATAGTATACCCTTCTTACAAGTATATAGATTAAAAAAGCAAAGTCAATCACAATAGGAAATTCTTAACAGGAGAAAAATGTAACTGTGTTCGCGTCTTATGGTATAATTATTGTATTGATATTTGTATGGGAAGAGGAAGGTGAACACGATGTATACAGAACGAGAGAAAATGACAAATGGACAGGCATTTTTTACAAATGATCCACAGCTCATGGAAGATAAGAAGAATGCACGTATCATGGCGGAAGAGTATAATTCTTCACCTGAGGATGATGATTTAAGGACGAAGCAGCTTAAACGGCTATTTGGAAAATGTGGTGACAGTATTCGAATCAAACCACCATTTCACTGTGACTACGGTTACAATATTTTTCTGGGAGAACATTTCTTTGCCAATTTTGACTGTGTCTTTCTGGATGCAGCACCTATCCGAATCGGGGAGCATTGTCTCATTGGTCCCAAAACATGCATCTATGCGATAGAACATCCGTTGGAGGCCAAATTACGTAATCAATCGATTGGAATTCCCAAGGAGGTTGTAATTGGTGATAACGTTTGGATTGGTGGTGGAGTTACAATTCTACCAGGTGTTACTATTGGTAATAATTCCGTGGTGGCAGCCTCTAGTGTTGTAACGAAATCCTTTCCGGATAACGTTTTGATAGCAGGAAATCCTGCCAGAATTGTTCGTTATTTAGAAGAAGAGAGTGTGGATTCTCAGTAGAAGAAAATTAATTCGACAAAAGTGGGGACAAGTATGAGAAGAGCAGGTTGGGTTTTATGTATGTTATGTTTATGGGGGTTGATGGTTTCCGGTTGTGCGCAAAAGGATGTCAATACAGAAGGAATGCCGGATCCTGCCACATCCTCTATTGCAGTTATGGTTGGAAGCACAGGTGACAAAATTGTAGATACACAGTTCCCAGAGGCCGATAAGCAACCTTTCGATAGTGTGAATGATGCTGTCTTAGCGTTAATGTCAGGTAGAGTTGATTATGTCATTACCGCCTATACCACTTGTCTGAACTACTCGAGAGAGAATCCAGGAGAGCTGGTAATTCTACCCGAGGAGCTTTATAGTGAACCTGCAGCAATTGCAATAAATAAGGATGAGACAGAGCTGCGTGACGATATTGACCGTGTAATGAAACAGTTTCAAAAGGATGGGACATTGGATCGTATCATAGAGCATTGGATACGTGAGGATGGTTCTGATTATTTACAGGAAGAGATTCCAATAGGTAAAGATGGTAAGGTCTTGAATGTTGCGGTATCTGCAGAACGAGAGCCTATGTGTTTTGTTGAGAATGGTGAAGTAGTGGGACTTGATGCCGAGCTCATTCAACGTATTGCGTACGAACTGGATATGCGTGTGGAATTCCATGATATGAAATTTTCTGCTATGATCCCAAGTGTTCTTTCTGGAAAGACTCCCGTTGCAACATCAAATATTACGGCAACAGAAGAACGAAAGGAGTCAGTAAATTTTTCTGTCCCGTATTATGTCAACCCACAGGTGTTTCTAACCAGAGCAGAAGCAGTAGGAGCTGTCAATGACAAAACCGTTTATGAATCCTTTTTCGACAGCTTTCGCAGAACCTTTATTGTGGAAAATCGATGGAAACTGGTGGTTTCCGGCATGGGTATCACATTGTTAATATCTGTTTTCGCAGGTGTTGTGGGAATTATCATTGGATTTGTTTTTTGCCTTATGCGAATGAGTTATAGTAGGATACTATGTGTACTTGCCTCTACGGCTATCCGTATTCTACAGGGAACCCCTATCGTTGTATTATTAATGATTTTGTACTATATTGTATTTAATAAATCGGGACTTGGTGGGGTTGGAGTGGCTGTCATTGCCTTTGGCCTGAACTTTGGGGCATACTCTTCTGAAATTATGCGTTCTGGTATTTTGGCTGTTGATCGAGGACAACGGGAGGCATCATACGCACTGGGATTCAACCGTATTCAGACGTTTCAAAAGATTGTATTACCACAGGCCGCTCGACATTTCCTACCGGTTCTGAAGGGCGAGTTTATTTCTTTAGTAAAGATGACATCTGTTGTAGGATATGTTGCTGTACAGGATCTGACAAAGGTGAGTGATATTATTCGAAGCCGTACCTACGAAGCATTTTTTCCACTTATTGCAACAGCGATTCTTTATTTTCTTTTGTCGTTTGGATTATCGTCACTTCTTAATTTGGTTGAAGTAAAAATGAAACATGGGGGACGGGGCAATTATTCTCATTGTTTTCTTCGACATTTTTTGATAAAATAGTTGGTAGGTAAGTTTTACCAAAATTGTAGATAAAGAAGGGTTGGGGGAAATGGATATTGTAGATTTAATTGGACAGGGCAGGAAAATGAAATGTTCTGACCTACATATTACAGCAGGAACAGCCATGGCGGTTAGACGTTTTGGCGAGTTGACAGTATTGGATAAGAAGGACGATATTATTCCTACGATCCAAGAGGCAGAGGGAATGATTTTATCTTTGCTGACAAAGGAACAAAGAGAATTTGTTATTGCAGGCAATGATTTGGATGTCGGCGTTATGCTTGAGGACAAAACTCGTATCAGAGCGAATGTTTATCATCAGCGTAATAATCTTGCAGCAAGTATCCGTCTTTTGGAGACGAAGATACCCACACTAGAAGAGCTGCAACTTCCGGCTGCTGTAACTGAGCTTGCAGAATTGAATAAAGGTTTGGTTTTGGTTACAGGACCTACGGGATGTGGAAAAAGTACAACACTTGCATCCATGATTGAGTACATCAATCATACCCGTAAGGCACATATCATGACAATCGAGGACCCGATAGAATATATTTTCCAACATAAAAAAGCAATGATTCACCAGAGAGAGGTTGGTAAAGATGTTCCCAGCTTTGCGACAGCGCTTCGTTCCGCCTTGCGAGAGGATCCCGATGTCATCATGGTCGGTGAGATGCGAGATTTCGAAACCATTCGTTCGGCTATTACCGCAGCAGAGACCGGTCACTTAGTATTTGCTACATTACATACATCGAGTGCTGCACAGACAATTGAAAGAATTATTGACGGCTGTCCGATTGATGGTCAGAACCAGATTCGTATTCAGCTGGCTAATGTTCTTCGAGGTGTAGTGACACAGCAGCTTGTTAGTCGAGCAGATGGTAATGGCAGAATAGCTGCAACAGAGATATTGATAAACATCAATTCTGTATCAAATCTAATCCGTGAGAATAAGGTACATATGATACAGGGAGCAATCCAGTCGAATCTGGCACAGGGTATGCATACGTTGAATTACAATTTGGATAGCTTGGTACAGAGACGTCTCATCACAAGAGAGACTGCAGATATTTATAAGCATTAGAGAAAAGAAAACCAATCGCACAAATTGCGATTGGTTTTTAAAATGAAACAAAAGCCCCGTCCCCGTGTTTCAAAAAACGAGAGTATTGGTAAATTGGAGGAAATCAAAATGTTTTATGTACCTGATGATACGCAATTGTGTGGATTTTATGAATGTGAAGAATGTGGTAACCGTTTCCTGTCGCTACAAGTAATGCCTAAAATGGTATGTCCCTATTGTGGGGAGATTCCCAATATGGAAATTGGTCCTGACGAAGAAATGCCTGAGGAAAAAGAGATGGCAAAGCTTCTCGAGGTAGTTGAGGGAGTGGAAAATGTTGAACGGATGGATCAGCTATTAAGTCTGGCTGTGACAGGTGGAGACTATGAGTGGATATAAGTATATATACCAGTTTATTAAACACGCAGGTATTATTGTATACTTTCACAAGGATTACGTAAAAGCAATTAATAATGAAAATGGAGTACGAAAAAAAAGACGCATCATGACGACGCGTCTTTTGATTTACGTTATTTGGTTCCGAAGATTCTGTCTCCAGCATCTCCAAGACCAGGGCAAATGTAAGCATTATCATTCAGACAACGATCTACGTGACCACAATAAATCTGGATATCAGGATGTGCCTCGGAGAGTTTCTTTAATCCGTCCGGAGCAGCAATGATGCAAAGGAATTTAATATGTTTTCCGCCATGACTCTTAATAAAATCTACAGCGGATACAGCAGAACCACCGGTAGCCAACATGGGATCAACAACTACAATAGTACGTTGTTCAATTGGGCTTGGAAGCTTGCAATAATACTCATGAGGTTCATGTGTCTCCTCATCACGATAGAGACCGATATGTCCCACCTTTGCGGTGGGGGTTAATGCAAGGATTCCACCGACCATACCAAGACCTGCTCGCAGGATTGGCACGATAGCCATCTTTTTACCAGAAATCATCGGTGTCATACAGGTTTCAATCGGAGTTGTAACCTCTACATCTTCCAAAGGAAGATCGCGAAGCGCTTCATAACCCATCAACATGGCAATTTCTTCTACCAATTTTCTAAATTCATTGGTGCCTGTGTTGGCATCTCTTAACATCGATATTTTGTGTTGGATCAAGGGGTGATCCACTACAGTAATTTGACTCATTTTAATCTCCATTTCTTCAGGCAATGTATACCTGTATCATTCTATATTCTTTCCAATAAATAAAGTATCACATACTAATCCTCATCAGGTGCATTATGGATAAGAAGATTGGTAATAATACCAAGAATCAATGCTACGGCTACGGAGGTTATCGTAATAGCTCCAAAGTTAACGGTAAGTCCACCGATACCCACAATTAAGATAACCGAAACAACAAAGAGATTCTTGTTTTTATTTAAGTCAACGCCCTGAACCATTTTAAGACCTGAAACTGCTATAAAGCCATACAGAGCCATACAGACACCACCCATAACACAAGGCGGAATGGAATTAACAAATGCAATAAACGGTGAAATTGTGGAAATAATGATTGCACCAACTGCTGCAGCTATGATGGTGTATACGGAAGCATTTTTTGTAATGGCAACACATCCGATAGATTCTCCGTAAGTTGTATTTTCACAACCACCGACTAAA
>CAYZUC010000025.1:0-3703 GCA_964481705.1 uncultured Lachnospiraceae bacterium | reverse complement strand
ATTGGGGCAGCCGCCGAAGAAAGCACCTGCAATAGAACCAATACCATCACCAAGTAAAGTTCTGTGAAGCCCGGGATTTTCAAGAAGATCCTTCTCAATAATAGAAGATATATTCTTATGGTCAGCGATATGTTCTGCAAATACTACAAATGCAACAGGAACATAAGCAACAAAGATTGTACCTATGTAAGAGATATCAATTGCTTGAAAACCTTTGACTGCAGTTAAGAAAGTAAAATCAGGAATGGTGAAGAAAGTACTTAAGGTAACGCCGTTAGCTGTTAAATTATAAAATGAAGTAAAATCAACTATTTTTAAAACATCAATATTAGATGCATTTCCTATTAAGGTTAGTATTAGGCTAACTACATAGCCTGCAAGAATACCGAAGATGAAAGGAATCAACTTACCAGCTTTCTTGCCAAATACGGAACAAAGAATTGTAACAAACAAGGTGATAAGACCACAGATTAAGGCGATGTTTGCATGCGCAAGTGGAACTAAAGTAGATACTCCGTCAGTTATCTGTTCTATCTTCACACCACCGGTTACAATATCTCCTGTAGCATTGCCTGCAAGAGAAAGACCGATAATAGCAACGGTAGGTCCTATTACAACTGCTGGCATTAACTTGTTAATCCAGCTAACTCCGACAAACTTAACAATGATTGCGATAACAACATAAACCAGACCTGCAAAAATAGCGCCTAGAATGATTCCCAAATATCCGACTTCCATAGATACAGCGCCCGCAAACGCCGAGCACATAGGACCAATAAAGGCGAAGGAAGAACCGAGGAATACAGGACTCTTCTTTTGAGTAAAGAACACATAAATAAGGGTTCCAACACCTGCACCAAATAATGCGGCGGCAGAACTCATTCCATTACCAACAATAATAGGAACAACCAGTGTTGCAGTCATGATTGCAAGTAATTGCTGGAGCGCGAATACAAGTAAGGCGCTAAATTTTGGCTTATCATCTACTTGATAAACTAGCTTCATTTTCTTTTTCCTCCATAAGATTAATTTTGATTACGTTTATACCTTATCCGATAGTAGCATAGGAGATTTTGTTTGTAAATAATTAATCGGTTATTTCTACAAAAAATAATGGAATAAATATACAATTTATAGTACAAATTAACAAAAAATGAAACTACATATAGTTAATGTGTAACAAAACAAGTGGAGTAAGTTGTATTTGTATGCAAAATGGTCAAGATAATATGAGAAAATATAAAAATAAGGAGAGGCACAAATGAAAAAATTTAACACAAGTATTCATAAGAGTTTACGAAGTTTCGAGGCGGTATCTGGGCAAATTACATCAGATGAAAAAGTGAGATACAACGGAAAGACTACGAATGACGGCGTAGAGACGGAAAATTGAAAATGAATGAGATTATGATACCCTTGCAGGGATGCAGGGGTGTAGGGGTGTTTACTATAGAAGGAAAAAAATGGGAATTTCATTCAAAAGTAAACTTTACATATCAAGTAAAATGCTTGAAACGAACGTTGACTTTTATGCTTGATTGAAATAAAATAATAAGCATAAAAGACAATAAAGGAGGGAATTCAAATGGGAGCAACTGATGAAATTATGAAGATGGCAGAACTCAATAATGGTACAGTCACAACGGCAATGGTTGTTGCAGCTGGATTTTCTCGTGGAAATTTGAAGTATCTTGTAGATAAAGGACAACTTGAAAAATCGGTACGAGGTGTATACATTTTGCCGGAAGTATGGGATGACGAAATCTTTAATTTGCAAAATCGTTTTAAACGAGGAATTTTTTCAGGGGAAACAGCTTTGTTTTTATGGGATTTAACGGATCGGACACCTAATGTGTATTCTATGACATTTCCTATGAACTATAATGTGACAAAGCCAAAGGAAGAAAAAGTTAAATGTACACAGTGTAAACCAGAGTGGTATGAAATAGGTATTGAGGAAGTTCAAACACCTGGAGGAAACGTGGTGCAGACTTATAATAAAGAAAGAACGCTTTGTGATATATTACGTCCAAACAGTTCAGCAGACATACAGATAATATCGGAGAGCTTTAAAAGATACACTGTGGATAAACAGAGAAACATTCCACTTTTATCAGAATATGCAAAGAAGTTAAAGGTAGAGACAAAGCTTAGAAGTTATTTGGAGGTGCTGTTATGAAAAATGCAATGCAGTTAAAAGCTATTATAAAGAATATGGCAAAGGAAAAACATATTTCAGCTCAGCTTGTAATGCAGAATTTTATGCTCGAAAGATTGTTGGAAAGAATATCAGTTTCAAGTTATCAGTCTAATTTTATTCTGAAAGGTGGATTTCTGATTGCAGCTATGGTTGGATTGGATACTAGAGCCACAATGGATATGGATGCAACAATCAAAGGACTTCCGGTAAATGAAAATACGGTGCGTCAAATGTTTGAGGAAATATGCCAGATTGAAATAGAGGACGAGGTGACTTTCTCGTTTGTCAGTATCGGTGAGATTCGTGAAGGTGATGATTACACAGGATACAGAGTACATCTGACGGCAAACTATCCACCGATGGCGGTGCCATTGAAATTAGATATTACGACAGGAGATAAAATCACGCCAAGAGAAATAGAGTATAGTTTTAAGTTGTTGTTGGAAGACAGAAGTATTTCTGTTCTTGCGTATAATCTGGAAACGGTTATGGCTGAAAAACTAGAAACAGTGATATCCAGAGGAGATCAGAATACTAGACCGAGGGATTATTATGACGTGTACATATTGGCAAAGCTGCAGCATTCTAATATTGATTCCAAATCGTTAAAACAGGCACTGCAGGTAACATCAAATAAAAGAGGTTCCAGTGAAATTATAGGAAAATATAAAAGCATTATGGAATCAGTAAAAGAAAGTAAAATTATGCAGGAACAATGGGTTGGATATCAGAAGAATTTTGAATATGCTGCTGATGTTAAGTTTGAGGATGCTTGTGAGACTGTGGTGAGGATAATGGATGAGTTGAAAGAGAGAAATTAATATAAGGTTTACAGTTATGGGAGAGAGTATATAAACACTACTACAAAAATTGACGTAAGAAGATTTTCAAGATTGTCTTCTGTTGGGGGCATTTTGTAATAAGGAGATGATTAAGTGATATCAAAGGCTGTATTTCAACTTAAAAATAATATAAAGAGTTGGAGTGATCAGAATATTTCTTTTACTACAAGTAAAGATAAAAAGGTTAATATAAGAATACAGGGTATAAATTGTGAGATTATCATTGAAGGTAATTCTGAAAAAGATAATTTGCAGTACTTGATTCTTATTTGGGAATTGTTAGCTTGGGAAGACGGATATTTTTATAAGCCGCTTATATATACTATTGATGGCGAAATAAAATCAATTGATGCTTTACTTACAATAAATAGTAGAATTACAGATGAAAAATGGATTTCAAGTGCAATTTTATTATGTAGAAATCAAAGACAAATAAGTGAGAAAATAGTAGATGATTATGCCAAAATACGAAATATGGGAAGAGCAGAGCATTCCATGAATGCCTCAATGTTTTCATCTTTTTTTTATTTAATTTCGGAGTCATATAGAGATATAAATTTGGAGCATAGGTTGGTTTTACTCATGCATATATGTGATGGCTTTGCTATACAGTATTGTAATGGTAATAAAAGTAACAATTCTGGAAATATTAATATAATTA
>CAYZUC010000024.1:0-32773 GCA_964481705.1 uncultured Lachnospiraceae bacterium | reverse complement strand
GATTAACTTATAAATCGTATTACGATCCTTTAACTTATCAGCCGCTGCTGAATAGAAAAGACGTCCGCCTGCATTAAATACCGCCGTTAAGGAAGATACGATACCAATCGCTCCTAAGGACATGCCCATGGTTGTCATGATATCCTTTTCCTGAGAAATCAATGCAAGTCCACATGTAATATTAATATAGAACATCAACCAAATACCAATGAAAATTGGCTTCTTGAACATAGTAACTACTTTGAAATCGGATTTTCCCTGTGGTTCTACCCAACCTTCCGGTTTGTGAAGAAGGAAGTGACCTGTCATCATCATGATGAAATATCCGATTGCCATGAAATAGAACATATTGATGATGCCGACCTTGGAAATCAAGGCTGTCATTATTGGGCTTGCCATAACCTTTGCAAGTCCAAAGCCTGCAACTGCAAGTCCTGTAGCAAGACCCTTTTTGTCACTAAACCACAACATAAGAGTTTTAACCGGTGACAAGTATCCAAGTCCCAAGCCAATACCCATGATGACACCATAACAAATATAGATACCTATCAATGACTTAAAGTATACACTCAATCCGGTTCCTGCAAAACCAATTGCAAAACAAAAAGCTGCAATCAAGGATGATTTGTGAATATCTTTCTCTACAATACCGCCTGCAAATGCCGCAGACATTCCTAAGAAGAAAATTGCAATACTAAATGCCCATTCTACCTCGCTCTTGGAACGACCAATATACTCTGCGATGTCACCCTTCAATAGTGACCAACAGTATACCGTACCAATACTGCAGTGAATCAGCAGTGCCGGAATAGCTGCTCTCGTCCAGCGATTACTCATTTTTCCCATTTGTTTCTCCTGCCTTTATCTAATATAGTTTAAAAAACACTCAAGCTTTATTATACAATCAAAGAATTAGTAGGTCAATACTACTTGCTGTCCTTTTTCTTCTTTTTCCCAAAGCTTTCTCCATATAATTTCTTATCTCCAAAAGACTTTTTCTCTCCATAGGCTTTCTTATCTCCGAAAGACTTTTTCTCTCCATAGGCTTTCTTATCTCCGAAAGACTTTTTCTCCCCATAGGCTTTCTTTTCTCCAAAAGACTTTTTCTCACTATAAGCCTTTTTCTCTCCGAACACTTTCTTTCCGTCTTTGTCCTTCTTAGAATAGTCTTTCTTGGAGAAATCCTTTTTACCATATTCCTTCTTCGAAAAGTCCCTCTTTCCATACTCCTTCTTGGAAAAGTCTTTCTTTCCATATCTGCGTTCCGGAATATACTTTTCCTCCGGAATATCTTCCAGATCCTGTCCCATCTGTTTTCTAAGGAAAGCAGCGGCAAGCTCCATAGCAGTACAGTCCTCTTCGTCGAGCTTTCTCTCAATGATTTTGATCGTAGAATCCAGCTCGTTATCTTTTCCAAAGTCCAGAATATCATTTAGAATCTTCTCTGATTTAGCTGCAGAAATATCTGCTGCGGAAGGAACCTGTCTAGCCTTGATTTTTGTTTTGCAGACACGCTCGATATCGCGAATCTTATAAATTTCCCTTCCTACAACAAAAGTAAAGGAACGACCTTTTCTTCCAGCTCTTCCTGTTCTTCCGATTCTATGAACATAATATTCGATATCCTGTGGAATATCATAGTTAAATACTGCTTCTACATCATCAACATCTATTCCTCTTGCAGCTACATCTGTCGCAATCAGAATATCAACTGTACCGTTACGAAATCCAGCCATAACACGATCTCTTTGTGCCTGCGACAAATCACCATGGAGACCTTCTGCAAAATATCCTCTTCCCGTCAGGTTCTCCGCTAATTCATCGACCATTTTCTTCGTATTACAGAAAATCAGAGATCTCTTGGGATTATAATAATCCATTAATCTTGCAACAACCTCTTCTTTATTCTTGCGGCTTACTTCATAATAGTACTGTTTAACCAATGGAATAGTAAGTTCCTTTTCTACCACCTTTACTAAAACAGTATCTTCCTTCTGATAGTTTCTGGTAATATCCATAATAGGCTTTGGCATGGTTGCAGAAAACAGTGCAGTCTGATGTTCCTGCGGTACCTGCTCAAGAATCGTCTCAATATCTTCCTTAAATCCCATATTGAGCATCTCATCTGCTTCATCTAATACAATTGTATGCAAACCATCCAGTTTCAGTGTATGACGTCTCATATGATCCATGACACGTCCGGGAGTACCAATTACAATTTGTACATTTCCTCGCAAAGAACGAATCTGCTTGCTGATATCCTGACCGCCATAAATAGGCAATACCTTTACACTGTGCATATATTTTGCAAAGCGACGTACTTCCTCTGCCGCCTGAATTGCCAGTTCTCTGGTAGGACATAAAACAATAGCCTGAAGCTTGGGATCCTCAGGATCTACACTCTGTAAAAGGGGGATGCCAAAAGCAGCTGTCTTTCCAGTTCCAGTCTGTGCCTGACCAATCACATCTTTCCCTTCCAATAAAACCGGAATCGCCTGCGCTTGGATAGGTGTCATAACCTCAAATCCCATTTCCTTTACTGCTCGCAATATTTTCTCGTCAATCCCTGAATCTTCATAACGTAATTCTTCCATCTAAGTTCCTTTCCTGTGATAGTATCTCAGACGGTATCGTCTGGATACAAAGCAAATCCTGTATTTTTCTATACAGAATAAATCAAAAATATGAGTTTCCTCGAAAAAAGGGTCAGTACCGTAATTAGTACTGACCCCAAATTATCGAACTTATTGACTATAACGCGAAAGCTCACGAAAGTCAAGCATTGATTATTCCTCTACGAGAAGATAACACTGACTCTTGTCAAATATCATGCGTTCTTTGTATTCTTCAGCAAAATCGAAGGTTCCATCCTCATAGAACATAGACTTCTCATCCAGGTAATGAATACTGTATGCATATACCACATCATTCTGTAGACTAAGTACTACATAAATTGGCTCATAGGAACCCTCAATACTCATTTTCAATACACATTCCATCTGACCATCTTGATTCATATCAATCCATTGTGTTTCTGCTACTTGTGCAGGATTATCCATAAATTCGCTCATCATACCTGGCTGTAAAAAATCGTCAAAGCTCATAATCCCCATATCACCGCCAAAACCATCAGCAGTTGCTGCATAAACCTGTCCATTCTCTTCATAGGTCTCAGTCAGCTTTGCCTCAACTTCATCATACGTGAGTGATGTTGCGGTACTATAAAAAGGCTGATCGTATGTCATAAGTGGAAGATCCAGATCATAACGCATCAACGTTATATTTTGTGCTCCCGGAATCAAATCGGAAGCTTTTGTATAACCAGCATCGGGATCATCTGTGAATTCTCGGCTGCTAAGCTCTTCAAACTCGAATGCTCCATTCTCGTATTTTGCAAGTTCAACATTCTCACAAGCCATATGTCCCCAATAAACCATAATCCCTTCATCCGGAACGGAATAGAAGCTGGTATGACCACCGGCAATCGAACCCCATTTATCTACATTTCCATCGTTGTACTCATAGACCTGTACATCATAATTCGCTTCACAATCACCGTAAGTGACATAAAGCTCCGGTGTACCATTCTGATTGCTGTCATATAAGAAGTAACTGTCAATATATGTATTTCCATCCTCAACATTGCCTGCAAGCTTTTCTGTTCTTGCATCTAATAACAAATCATAGTATGCGGACTGCCATTCATTCCTATCATAATCAAAAATGTCATAGGTATAGCTTCCACTACCTGGCGCGCTGGTTTCAGCTTCTGAGTACTCTGATTCGACCTCAGAGAATTCTGTCTCATAGGTCTCCTCATCTGTTTTCCCATCTTCTACATCAATCATCTCTTCTTCTGATTCATATACAGGCGTTTCATCGACATCGTGTCCAAATGTACATCCTGTCAAACCTAATACACTAACTGCAATTAATAAACCAATTGTTTTTTTTCTCATTTTAATTTTTTTCATTGTGATTTCTCCCCTTGAATGATTTCGTATAAAAAGCAATACAAACGATAAAGTTAATACGTCTCAGCTTGTCGTTTTTGAGTAAATATCAGAAATTTAATCGTTCTATTTCCAAAACAAGATTTCTGCCATACATTTCTGCACCCAATTCATTCGGATGAAGATTATCCAGATAATACTCCGGCAAATGTGGAACCAAGCGAAATCCCTCTACTATCTTAATATTTTGATACCTACTTACAATCTGTTTTAATTTCTCACAAAAGCTCTCCAAAATCGGTATCTGCTCCGGCAAGTCGCCTCTCCATATTGGAATAATACATAAAATCGGAATTTGGGTCCCATAGATTTCAAACAATCGTTCATAATACTCTTCTATATCAAGCATGCTCTCTGTGCCAAATTGATTCGTACCAAGTGATACGATAATTTTATCCGGATGATAACCTTCCATCTTCATCAAGGAATTCTTATCATACACATAACCTCCAATACCTTGATTCAATACATCATAGTTAAGTAGACGATTTGCCACACTTACAAAATTGTGTGCCGTTCTGAGAGGTCCATATCCTTGTGTAATAGAATCTCCCAGCCACAATAGCTTTCCTTTTTTCTCTGGAACTTCTGCTTTGTCATTGATTTCAAAATTCTTAACCCATACAGTCGCATCTGCGGGCAAGTAAATCACTACGTTCTTCCTGCCCTTCGGCAAAGTAAAGCTTAGCTTTCCTTCTTCTTTTAAATCCTTTACATAGTATATCTGACTAATCAGACCGTCCACTGTCATCTCAAAGGTGTCCAGGGATCCAATCCATACAATTTTATAAGAAAAAGAAATCTCTGTGGCTTCTGTAAGAAATTCAAGTGTTTTTGAGGTTGATGCGGTACATCGTTCAAAAAAGAAAGTATCTTTCTTTTCAAAGTAATCCATTTGTGCCTGTGTGTATTGAAACGCCTGCAAGTAACCTTCCTCATTCTCCAGAAAGCTGTATGTTCCGAAGTAATACTTTTTTAGTTGGTCATTCGTAAACCGCATGCTGGTACCTCCATATCTGTAATAGTGATTTTCCTGCTTTGATACTGTTACGTTTCTATTATACTGCGAAAACGAGTAAAATTATAGTAAATTAATAGTTACGGTTTCTCAAGTTTCGAAAGAGTACACTTTTACTTCTCCATTTCCTGCACTAGATTTATCATTTCAATGGCACCCTCTGCACACTCAAAACCTTTATTTCCCGCCTTTGTCCCTGCTCTTTCAATGGCCTGTTCAAGTGTATCCGTCGTCAAAACACCAAACATAACCGGTATATCCGCATTCAATGCTACATTTGCAACACCTTTCGAAACTTCACTGCATACATAATCATAGTGACTTGTAGCACCACGAATCACAGCACCCAAACAGATTACTGCATCATATTTTCCACTCTTCGCCATCTTGGATGCAATTAATGGTATCTCAAATGCACCTGGTACCCATGCAAGATCAATAGCATCCTCATCTACACCATGTCTCATCAATCCGTCTACTGCTCCCGAAACTAACTTTGAAACAATAAACTCATTAAATCTTGCTGCTACGATTCCGATTCTTGTGTTGCTGCTTATTAATTTTCCTTCTAATATTCTCATAGTAATCTCCATTCTATATGTTTTTTCTATATTCCGAATCAGTATTTTAAAATATGTCCCATTTTCTCCTGTTTTGTTTTTAAGTAGAAAATATCAAATGCTGTTGCACTCATTTGGATAGGAACTCGTTCTATGACTTCCATGCCAAAGTCGCCGAGTTGATACACTTTATCCGGGTTGTTTGTCAATAATCTCAGCTGTTTTGCACCTAAATCCTTTAATATCTGTGCTCCAATGCAGTATTCTCTCAAATCGCCCGGAAACCCCAATGCCAGATTAGCCTCCAATGTATCCAAACCTCGATCCTGCAACTCATATGCTTTCAATTTGTTGACTAATCCAATGCCCCTTCCTTCCTGTCTCATATAGAGAAGCACACCTCTTCCTTCTGCGTTAATCTGTGTCATTGCAGCCGAAAACTGCTGTCCACAATCACATTTCATGGAACCAAAGGCATCTCCTGTAAGACACTCTGAATGGACACGGCACAGCAGATCATTTCCATTTCCTATCTCCCCCTTTACTAACGCAATATGATGTTCTCCATTTAATAGATTCACATAGCAATGAGCCATAAACTCTCCGTATTTTGTCGGCATTTTTGTCACTGCAACACATTCGACAAGCTTATCATGACGTTTACGGTAATCCTGTACGGCCTCAATTGTAATGATCTTTAAATTCCATTTTTCAGCCATCTTCACCAGTTCCGGAGTACGCATCATAATGCCATCTTTACCCATGATCTCGCAGCATAATCCACACTCCTTCAGCCCAGCTAATCTGCATAGATCTACAGTTGCCTCCGTATGTCCGTTTCTTTCAAGAACTCCATTCCTCTTTGCTACAAGCGGAAACATATGTCCGGGTCTTCTAAAATCTTCTGGTTTTGCATCATGTTCGACACATTTTCTAGCTGTAATGCTTCTTTCTTCCGCAGAAATCCCTGTTGTTGTCGAAACATGATCCACAGATACGGTAAAAGCTGTTTCGTGATTATCTGTGTTATCTGCTACCATTTGAGGAAACATCAGCTTATAAGCCAATTGCTCACTCATGGGCATACAAATCAACCCTTTCCCATACGTTGCCATAAAATTCACATTCTCTGTTGTTGCAAATTCTGATGCACAGATCAAATCTCCTTCGTTTTCCCTGTTCTCATCATCGGTTACCAGCACAATTCTTCCTTCTTTTAAATCCTCCAGCGCTTCCGCTACTGTATTAAATTGAAACTCATTTTCTTTCATTTCTTTACATCCTTCCACCTGGTTAAAAACCATATCTTCCTAGATACTCTCGTGTAATTCCTGTACCCTTTTGATTCATTGATTCTATTAAGAATTTCTCCAAGTATTTTCCTATACAATCGTTTTCCAGATTGACCATATCACCTGTGACCTTCTGACTTAGTGCTGTCGCTGCTCTCGTGTGTGGAATCACCGAAACCATGAAACTCTCAGCATCTGTACCGGTAACAGTCAGACTGATTCCATCCATTGTTATGGAGCCTTTTTCGATAATATATCGATTAATCCTTGCATCCGTTTTTATTTTGTACCAAACAGCATTTCCGTCCCTCCTTATCTCGGTAATTTTCCCTGTTCCATCAATATGCCCGGATACTATGTGTCCTCCTAATCGCCCTCCAAGTAAAACGGCTCGCTCAAGATTTACAATACTGATACCCGCTTTTAATGCTCCCAGCGTTGATCTCTGTAATGTTTCCGGCATGACATCAGCCCAGAATCTGTCTTTTTCCAATCTAGCTACCGTAAGGCATACCCCATTAACAGAGATACTATCTCCAACTCTCGTACCATCCAAAACTTCTTTCGCCTGTATGACAATCATACAGCTTCCACTACGTTTCGTAATCGATATAACGGTTCCTGTCTCTTCTATGATTCCTGTAAACATATCTCTCCTTCTATCATGTAATCACATCCCAGCTGCATGATATGTGTGTTTTTCAGAACAAAAGCTTCCGATGGATTCTCAATCCCAATACCTCCCAACGGAGAAAGTGCGCTCCGTCCACCAAATATTTTTGGAGCGATATAGGCATTCACGCTATTTACAATACCATTTTGCATCGCAGACCAGTTTAGTGTTTGGCCACCTTCCAGATAAATAATATCTATTTTTCCCATTGATACTTCTTCTCCATTTCCAAGCATTCGGACCAAATTTCTCAAATTCAGATGGTCTCCGTCCATTCCCGGACAGATGATCTTACACCCAAGCTCTTTTAAGAGCGATGCTTTCTTCTCGTAATTCTTGTTATCCTCACAGGCTATGATTGTCGGAATCCTTTTCGCCGTTCCCACGATTCTACTATCCAATGGAATTCGTAAATGTGTATCGCAAATAATTCTAACCGGGGTTTTTCCGTGTTGCTGTCCAATATCGATTCTACATGTCAGACTTGGGTCATCTGTTAATACTGTTCCAATTCCTGTCATAATTGCCATATGACGATGTCGTTGTTTATGTACATGATTTCTTGCTAGCTCTGATGTAATCCACTTGGATTTTCCCGAGAAGGTGGCAGTCTTTCCATCGAGCGTCATGGCATACTTCATAGTGACAAAAGGCAATCCTGTTTTCATATAATAAAAAAATATAGGATTTAACTCATCACATTCCTTCTTCATAAATCCGCAGGAGACTTCTATTCCATGTTTCTTTAGCTCACGTATCCCCTTCCCGGCTACTCGTGGATTCGGATCATCTGAGCCAATAATTACCCTTTTAATTCCACTTTGAATGATAGCTTCTGTACATGGGGGTTGTTTTCCATAATGACAACATGGTTCAAGTGTCACATACATCGTTGCCCCTTTTGAATCTTCTATACAATGCTTCAATGCATTTCTCTCTGCATGCATCTCCCCATATTTCTCATGAAACCCTTCTCCGATAATACGTCCGTCTTTTTCAACAACTGCACCCACCATCGGATTGGGGTTCACCCATCCACAACCCGATTTTGCTAATTCCATTGCCCTTCTCATATAAAATTCATCGTTCTTTTTTTCCACTCGTTCTCCTTTCTGACTGCAACTCCAGGAATATAAAACGCGCTGATCCTCAAAAAATCTCCTGATTCATCAGCGCGCTAATTTGATATACTACGTCATATCCATTGTAAATAAAAAAGTTCCAAAATGATGATACTCATTTCAGAACTTTAATTTAAAATAAACAAACGAAGTAAATCGTTATCTATCTTTTCTTCTTTCATCCAGACTATACTGTCGGCCTCGGAATTACACCGAATCATGCCTTACGGCTCGTGGGCTTTACCACCGGTGGGAAATTTCATCCCGCCCTGAAGATCCTATTTAATTTTACAAAAGTCACTATACACCATTGGTACCAGATTTGCAAGTAAAACAAATTCACAGGTTATAACAGCATTGATCATACTATTTTTCATCCACCACCTGGAAAATATAGAACTTAAGATAGTATGATTCTTCCGCTGCCCATAGGATCGGGTGGTCAGGAGCCTGTGTACGAAATTCCACCTGCCGAATTCTCTTATGTACATTCTGAGCTGCTTGATTAATTGTCTTAGTAAACAATTCGTAGGACATAAAGTGGGAGCAGGAACAGGTGGCCAGATAACCTCCGTTCTTCACCAGCTTCATGGCACGCAGATTGATTTCACGATACCCCTTTGTTGCATTTTTGATGGAGTCTCTGGATTTTGTAAATGCTGGTGGGTCAAGAATTACCACATCAAAAAGCTCGCCTGCCTGATTCAATTCGGGTAGAAGCTCAAATACATCTTCCGTCTTAAAGTGTACTGTATGCTCCAAACCATTGAGCTTTGCATTCTCGATTGCCTGTTTCGTCGCAGTCTCCGAAGCATCAACTCCTAATACACTTTCTGCTCCCGCAAAACCTGCATTTAGGGCAAAGGAACCGGTATGTGTGAAGCAATCCAATACCTTTGCTCCTTTACAAAGCTTTTGTATCGCAAGACGATTGTATTTCTGATCCAAAAAGAATCCGGTTTTCTGTCCATTCTCAACATCCACAATATAACGAACACCATTCTCAATAATTTCAACTCTGGTATCAAAGGGCTCTCCGATAAAGCCCTTCGTACGCTTTAATCCTTCTTTCTCACGAACCTTGGCATCGCTTCTTTCATATACGCCACGAATCTCAATTCCATCCTTACGCAGGATATCCTTCAAAATGGAAATAATGTCTTCTTTCATACGGTCAATACCAAGTGCAAGAGATTCTACTACAAGTACATCCGAGAATTTATCAATGACGAGACCGGGAAGAAAATCCGCCTCTCCAAAAATCACTCTGCAGCAACTGGTATCCACCGTCTTCTTTCGGTATTCCCAGGCTGCACAAACTCTTGCTGTAAGGAATTCATGATCAATTTCCTGCTTTTCATTCCGAGTCAGCATTCGAATTCGAATCTTGGAACAGTCATTCATAAATCCCTTTCCCATTGGATAGCCATCGAAGTCATGAACCGTTACCACATCACCATTCGTGTATTCTCCGTCTACTTTTGCAATTTCATTATCGTAAATCCAGGGGCCTCCCATTTTCAGTTCTCTTCCGGCTCCTTTTTTTAAAGTTACAATTATCTCTTCCATTGAAATCTCCCGTTTCTACGGATCTTTCAAAAATTCTGAAAGCTTCTTCCGTGTTTCTTCTTTTCTTAATCATCAATAGCATACTACATTTCCTGCGACTTGTAATGTATTTTATTCAACAATCGATTGGTCTCTATTGTTACTGCATCAAAATTCATGCAAGGCTTATATATGTTCTCGATTTCATCATGCGTTCTTTTGCATTGCATAAGGAAGCGGATTCCGGCTTCTATGAATGATTCTACGCATGGCAGCCGCTTCTCCTGTTGGATTCGAAATGTCAGATTCTGTTCCGGAATGTGTATTACGCGCAGTTGGTTTGGTAATAATGGGTCAAAAAATAATTCTGTTGGACTATTCTCGAATTGTTCGAGTATACTTTGCATTAGGTCAAAGTCCTCTTTTTCCTTCAGCTCACGTACCTCCTTATCTGCCAAGTATTCCTCTGTATAATCTATAATCCCCTGATATGAGATGGTCTGCAAAAAGAGCTTTCTTACTTTTCTGCTTTCTTCCCTTGAATCATTTTTTTCTGGCATCTCCCTTTTTTGCAGTTCATAGGCCGTTTGCAGCTCCAAATATGCTTTTCGATAGTAATCCTTATTTTCTGCAAATAGCCGTTCCAATTCTCCCTTTTTTTCTGTCAGTTTTTCTTCCTCCAGATACATTCCAAGATTCACGATACTAGCCGTAACACCGGGAATTCGTGGTTCCCTAATATGAGGTGCCGTACCATCAAGAATCACAAATTTCTTTTTCGGGATTCGAACAGCATCGAGGCTGTCCGGATCACCGGAGCAGTAGAAAAGCTCAACGTCATCGTTATTTTCCTTCGCATACTTTGCGATCTCTTTCATCATAGTATTTTTTCCGACACCTGGACCTCCCTTTAAGATATAAGTCTTCTCATCACGAATCCATCCAGGAATGATATGTTCAAAACAATTATAAAAACCTTCTCCCGTATTTCCACCTGCAAAATATCGATATACCATCTATGTCACCTTCCTTTCCCTACATTTCTAAACTATGAAGGCTGAGGCAAAAAAATGATACATTCACACGTTTCCTGTTCTTTGAATAAACTGAAGTAGGCAATTATTTTCTTTCATCTGAATGGATTCGGAGGATTTATGAAATATTTTATAACTGGAAATGATGAACGTTACGAGCACCTACGCACATTACTCAATGCCTATGGATGTGTCGAGCATTCACCGGCAGAGCTTCTTATTCTTGGTCCCAGAGACTCTATAACGGATCATAAAACTCATCTATTGAAAAATGGACTCGTACTTGGAGGTCTGGACTCTGATGAAATACTACACAAATTGTCTTTCTCGAGGCTTAAAACAAGCGAAGAATTTCGACGTCAGAACTCTCGGGCTACTGCTGAAGGAGCTTTGATGCTTGCAATTTTGGAAACCAAAAAAGTTTTGTATGGTACCGATATTCTCGTTCTTGGATTTGGTTTTCTGGGAAAAGAGATTGCATCCTGTTTCCAGAATTTTGGCTGTCATGTGACGATTGCAAGCCGTTCTGAATTAGAGCTTTCACTTGCTGGGAAACAGGGATATCGTATCAGGTCGCTCTCCTCACTAACCTCACTGCCCTATTTTATTCTGCTCAATACGATTCCTCATCGAATCCTATCAACGGATTTGCTAAGTACCGCCCCTGATGACAGCATTCTGATTGAACTTGCCAGCACTCCCTGTTGCCGCTGTGCTGCAAAAAGCATACGAACCATCAATGCAGGAGGACTTCCCGGACGTTATACTCCTTATTCTGCCGCAGAGTACCTATTTGAAGAGATTCGGAAACATCTTAATAACTGAGAAAGGAATTCATCCATGGAAAAATCAAAAGACATAAACATTGGGCTTGCGATTACTGCTTCTTATTGCACCTTTTCCAAAATACTGTCTCCCGTTCAGGAACTCTGTGATCAGGGTATGTCAGTAACTCCTATTCTATCCTTTCATGCTTCTACGATTGATACCAGATTCGGTTCTGCAAAGGATTTTAAAGATAAAGTAACCAAAATCACTGGAAAAGAGATTATTGATACGATTACCGGCGCGGAACCTATCGGACCCAAGGGACTGCTGGATCTGATCGTTGTTGCACCTTGTACCGGAAATACACTGGCTAAATTAAGCCTTGGAATCACCGATACACCGGTTACTATGGCGTGCAAAGCACACCTTCGTAATAATCGTCCTATATTAATTGCTGTTTCTACAAACGATGGTCTATCTGCTAATGCAACAAATCTTGGAAAGTTACTGAATACAAAAAACTTTTTCTTTGTTCCCTTCCACCAGGATGACTGTATTGGAAAACATGCCTCATTAGTTGCAGATATGAACCGTATTCCCGAGGCTGTTGCCGCAGCCCTGAAAGGCGAGCAGTTACAGCCATTACTTTACTAAAAAAAGCCTGAGCAACGAGTAATTCCGTTGTTCAGGCCTTATGCATATGCAGACATTTGTAAGTAGCTTCGTCCTTACGAAAGACGATTTTTAAAGTCGTTATATCCAAAACTTCGTATCAACTCCGGCTCTCTATGGGCTTCTCCCTTTGGAAGAAGCACGATCGATGGGAGATTCATGCCATTAAAAGTATTCGTTTTCACCATAGAGTAGATTGCCATATCACAGAAGGTTAGTTGTTCTCCTACTTCAAGTGGATGATCAAACTCATAATCACCTATGACGTCTCCCGCCAGACAGGTTGGACCTGCCAGTCTATAGCGAAATACTGTTTTCATTGCTCCCTTGTCATTCTCTGTACAAGTGGCATCTGTCCTGGACACGATCCTGGCACCAATAACCTCCGGTGTATAAGGCATCTCCAGTACATCCGGCATATGACAGGCAGCAGATGCATCCAAAATAGCAATCTCACAGTCGTTATTGATAATATCCAATACCGATGTCTTAAGAAACCCTGCTTGTAAAGCAACTGCCTCACCCGGTTCCAGATATACCTGTACCTGATATTTGTTCTGAATATGACGGATACACGATATCAAGGTCTCAATATCATAATCTTGTCTCGTAATATGATGACCTCCGCCAAAATTAACCCATTTCATCTGTGGCAGAATATCACCAAATTGCTCCTCAACTGCCGCAAGTGTTGTTTTCAGTGCATCAGAATTCTGTTCGCATAAGGTATGAAAATGAAGTCCGCTGATTCCGGTCAGGTCTTCTCCCTGGAACTTTTCTTTTGTGATCCCCATTCGCGAATAGGGAGCACAAGGGTCATAGATCTCATGTCCCTCCTGTGTAGAGCAGACCGGATTGACTCTAAGTCCAATTTCTTTTCCTGCTCTCCTGCATTTCTCTTTGTAACGCTTCCATTGGGAAAAAGAATTAAAGATAACATGATCACATAATTCCAGTATTTCATCTATTTCATCATCACGAAATGCTGCTGCAAAGACATGGTTTTCCTTACCCATGTACTCTTTTCCAAGACGAGCCTCATGTAGGCCGCTTGCTGTTGTACCACACAAATACTGTCCAATGAGAGGGTACACACGAAACATGGAAAAGCACTTTTGCGCAAGAAGAATATGGCATCCAGTCTCATCCGAAACCCTTTTTAGTATTCTAAGATTGTTCTCTAATAGTTCTTCATCAACCAGAAAATATGGTGTCTTCATGCTATAATTACTCTCCATTCCCAATCCTTTGAACGATGATTGATCATCTTTACTCCACTAATGTCGGATTGTAATCCTCTTCCCAAGGAAGTCCCCATCGATTGAGAGCTTCCATAAAAGGATCCGGATCAAATTCTTCAATATTGTATACACCTGCCTTATTCCAAGTCTTATTCATTACAAGCATGGCTCCAATCATTGCGGGAACACCAGTTGTGTAGCTGATAGCCTGAGAGCCAACCTCACGATAACACGCCTGATGATCACAAATATTGTATAGGTAATAAGTCTTCTCTTTTCCATCCTTAATGCCTCTAAAAATACAGCCAATATTCGTTTTGCCAACCGTTCTTGGTCCAAGGCTTGCCGGATCTGGTAACACTGCCTTTAAAAACTGCAATGGGACAATCTGCTTTCCTTCAAATTCTATCGGTTCAATTGATGTCATTCCAACATTTTCAAGACATTTGAGATGTGTCAGATAGCTTTGTCCAAACGTCATAAAGAAACGGATTCTCTTGATTCCTTTGATATTTACACCTAAGGACTCCAACTCTTCGTGATGGAGCAGATACATGTCCTTCTTACCGACTCCCTTAAACTCATACTCTCGCTTAATCTCCATCGGTTTTGTCTCTACCCATTTTCCGGCTTCCCAATAGCTGCCATTGGCACTGACCTCACGAATATTAATCTCAGGATTAAAATTCGTCGCAAATGGATAACCATGATCCCCACCATTACAATCCAAAATATCAATATAATTTATCTCATCAAATTCGTGTTTCATAGCATAGGCGCTAAATACACCGGTTACTCCCGGGTCAAAACCGCTTCCAAGAAGTGCTGTAATTCCTGCTTTTTCAAAACGTTCCCGATATGCCCACTGCCAACTGTATTCAAATTTTGCAGTATCCAACGGTTCATAATTAGCAGTATCAACATAATTTGTCCTAGTCGCCAGACAAGCATCCATAATTGTCAAATCCTGATATGGCAATGCCAGATTCAATACCACGTCCGGCTTAAACTCAGAAATCAAGGCTATCAATTCCTCTACATGATCTGCATCTACCTGAGCAGTCTGAATCTTCGTCGTTGTCTTTCCTTCCAGTTCTGATTTCAATTTATCACATTTACTCTTTGTCCTGCTCGCAATCATGATTTCTTCAAATGCTTCACTATTTTGACAGCATTTATGGATTGCCACAGAAGCAACTCCTCCACAGCCAATAATCATCGCTCTTCCCATGTTATCTCTCCAATCCGAAATGTATTTTTTACAATTTCATTTACTATTTTCCTACGGTCAAAAGCAACTCGCGCAATACCTTGCACGCAACAGCTGTTGACACACCTGATGTATCATAATTCGGAGCTAATTCGTTAACATCCATCCCCACAATGTTCAGGTCCTTCATACAAACAATGGCACGTATCAATTCCAAAAAGGATACGCCACCTGCCTCCGGTGTCCCGGTACCAGGAAAAATCGACGGATCCAGAACATCAAGATCGATCGTAAGGTAGACAGGATAAGCTGCACATTCAGCCACTGTCTCATTAATCTGATTGACTACGAATTTGTGCATATGTGTATGCCCTAAGGCAAATTCAAATTCTGTCCGTTCACCGCTCCGAATTCCATGCTGATAGATGCGACCATCTCCAATCAAATCCCAGATACGCCGGATAACACAAGCATGGGATAGCTTCTCCTCCAAGTATTCCTCACGAAGGTCAGCATGTGCATCAAACTGAATAACGCGAACATCGGGATACTTTTCCAAGACAGCCTCAAAGGCTCCCAAGGTCACAAGATGCTCACCTCCTAGCATGCAGGGTATCTTACCTGCGGTCAGAATATCCATCGTGGTATTCTGAATCATATCCAGTGCTTTTCTTGGATTTCCAAATGGCAGCTCCAAGTCACCTCCATCAAATACCATGATATCTTCCATATCTCTATCTTGAATTGGACTGTATGTCTCAAGCCCATAAGACTCCTGTCTCATAGTTCGACTTGCAAATCTTGTACCAGGTCGATAGGATGTCGTAGAATCAAAGGGCGCTCCAAATAATACGATTTCCGACTCCTCGAAACCTCTTTCACATCCCAAAAAAGTCTCTATATTTTTATTCCACATCGCGCAATAACTCCTCTACGTAGTTTGGTAGTGCAAAGGCTCCTACATGAAGTCTGGTATTATAGTATTTTGTATGAATTCCAAGCATCTCCCATTTGGAAGCATTAAGCTCATGCGTGGGGTGATACTTTTTAGAAGCAAATCCAAAGAGCCAGTGTCCGGACGGATATGTTGGAATATGTGCCTGATACACTTTACTGATTGGAAAGCTCTCCACAATATTCTTATGCGCTCTCTGCATCGCAAGTGCATCCTGTTCATAGAAAGGACTCTCATGCTGATTTACTACAATCCCATCCTCATGCAAGGCCTTATAGCAATTCCCATAGAACTCCTTCGTAAACAAACCTTCACCCGGCCCAAATGGATCTGTAGAATCCACAAAAATCAGATCATACTCATCTTCATGAGCTCTTACAAACTTCAACCCATCCTGATAGATAATGTTGAGACGAGGGTCATCCAGACAGCACGCCGTAAAAGGCATGTATTTCTTGCATACTTCTACCACCAGCTCATCGATCTCTACCATATCGATCTGTTCAATTGTTGGATAATGAGACAGCTCACGAATCACACCTCCATCGCCTGCTCCAATGACCAATACCTTTTTTACATTGGGATGTACCGCCATTGGTACATGAACCATCATCTCATGGTAGATGAATTCATCCTTTTCCGTCAGCATCATATAGCCATCCAGTGTGAGAAATCTCCCAAACTCTTTTGATTCAAATACATCAATTCTCTGATACTCGCTCTGCTTACTAAACAGCTGTCGATTTACTTTAATGGAAAAATTCACATCCGGGGTATCTTTCTCGGTAAACCATAATTCCATAGCGCTCTCCTCATCTTCATTTAATCTATCTGCTCTACAAATGGATTCTTTTCATTACTGCTTAATCACATTCAACTTCCTGATCTCCATATCCTCGGGACCGGTCATGAAGCATCCCTTTTCCTTAGCATAATGGATATACTGTAGTATCTCTTCTGTAATCTGCTCTCCAGGAGCCAAAATCGGAATTCCGGGTGGATAACACATTACAAATTCACTGCATACCCTCCCCGCCGTCTCATTGATAGGAAGAGATTCCTTATTACTGAAAAATGCCTGCTTGGGTGAACATACTACACACGGTGTCACGTATTCCTGATCAAGCATTCCGGAGCGTTCCTTCTTAAATCTCCTTCGAATCTCAGATAATGCACTTACCAGACGTTCGATTTCGCGTTCCCTGTCTCCTACTGAAATATAAGCGAGAATATTACCGATATCACCGAATTCAATCTGTATGCCATATTCATCACGAAGCAGATCATATACCTCAATCCCCGCCAAACCAACCTCAAGTGTATTCACGGATAATTTTGTTACATCAAAATCATAGACAGAATCGTCATTCACTATTTCCGTACTGTAGGCATAGTAATCACCAATCTTATTGATCTCATCTCTTGCATATTGCGCAAGTCCTCTCACTGTTTCAAAAATCTCTTCTCCATGTAAGGCGAGATTCTTACGCGACATGTCCAGACTTGACATTAGCAAATAACTTCCACTTGTGGTCTGTGTCAAATTAATCACTTGTCTCACATAATCCGCATTAACCTGCTCGCCTGTAAGTAAAAATGAACTCTGCGTCAGACTGCCTCCCGACTTATGCATACTGACTGAGGCAAAATCCGCCCCTGCTTCCATAGCAGAGACTGGAAGGTCGTCATCAAAGTAGAAATGGGTACCATGTGCCTCATCAGCAAGAACCATCATCCCATGCTCATGAGCAAGCTTCGTGATTCCTCGAATATCGGAGCACACACCGTAGTAAGTGGGGTTATTAATCATAACTGCTTTTGCATCCGGATTGTCATGAATCGCCTTCTCTACCGCACTCATTTTCATTCCCAGTGCGATACCAAGCCGCTGGTTCATATCGGGATTCACATAAATAGGAATTGCCCCTGTCAGTACCAGTGCATTGATGGCACTTCGATGTACATTGCGCGGCATAATAATCTTATCGCCTTCTCCACAGACGGACAAAATCATCGCCTGAACGGCGCTCGTTGTTCCTCCCACCATAAAAAAAGAATGGGCGGCATGAAATGCTTCGGACGCCAGTTCTTCTGCCTCTCGTATAACAGATACCGGATGACATAGATTATCCAACGGTTTCATAGAGTTTACATCTATCGTCATACACTGCTTTCCTAGGAATTGCGTCAGTTCTGGATTACCCTTGCCCTGCTTGTGCCCAGGGACATCAAAAGGAACAATTCTTTCTCTTCGTAAATCACACAGAGCCTCGTAAATTGGCATACGGCTCTGGTCCAATTTTTTATCTGCCATAGTAATCCCCATTGTTAAAATATATTGCTTCCACTAAAAATCTCAATCATTTCTTTGCGCAAATTATCTGTAATCTCCAATCGTGTCTTGGGCGGTAATTCATAAACGTCTCTTTTAAACAAATAATTTTGCAGATCCAGTTCTTTAATCAACATCTTGGTATGGAATAAATTAGCCTGATACATATTAATATCAATCGCATCGTAACGCAATAAGGTGTCTTTTGCAATGTATTCCTGTATAGAAGTAATCTTATGATCCATGAATAATTTCTTGCCATCCATTGATCTGGTAAATCCTCGAACTCTATAATCCATGGTAATGATATCCGAATCAAAGCTTCCAATCAGATAATCTAAGGTTGATAATGGTGTAATCTCTCCACAAGTAGCTACATCGATATCAACACGGAAGGTGGCAATACTGTTTTCCGGATGATACTCCGGATAGGTATGGACTGTCACATGACTCTTATCCAGATGTGCCGCAATCTCATCGGAGTGCTCTACGACTGCATCTGCGATACAACTATTTTCTCCCCTGGATTCCAGCATCTCTTCCTCAGAAAGTAATATGGTAACACTGGCTCCTTGTGGCTCATAGTCCTGCTTCGAAATACTTAAGACATGAGCTCCTATCATCTCTGCAACCTTGCACATAATATCCACCAAACGGTCGGAATTATACTGTTCATCAATATAGGCAACATAATCCTTCTGTTCTCTTTCTGTCTTTGCATAACAGACATCATATATATTAAAGCTCAACGATTTCGTAAGATTATTAAACCCATATAACTTCATTCTCTTATCCATACCACATATTCCTTTCCAGTCGCGTATCCGGCATCCAAGCTGCCGGAAGTCTTTTCTTTTGCAAAAAAAAACAAGTACAGACGCACACATACATCTACACTTGAATTCACATACTAATTGTTTTATTTATATTTGAATTTTCATTCGCATTTTATTTATTCAATTTAGCGTCTTAGAGTCTATATAGCAAGAATACTTTTACTACTCTTATTGATCGTTTCACAAGTGTGATGTGCCCCTTTGTATAGACACACGGTTGTATAGTCACCAACTCAATGCCTTCATAGAAAGCATCAACTTATAAAAAAATAATTCAAATCCAATCAATAGGGCAGCCAAGCCGCCTATGTTCATAAAATTCCTGCAAAACTCAAAACACTTTTGCTGAACATGATTATATACTATAAGTCAACATAATGTCAATCATTTTAACGTAAAAAATCGTAGTAATCACGAATGATTACTACGATTAATCTATTCCTATTACAACAAGTTATCTACGTTGTCACGATCTACTACATCGATTCTCGTCCACATCTGCTCACTTGGTGGATTAATTCCCTTTACGACCTTATTGTAAAGGTAAATAACAGGATCGTGTCCCTGGCGGAAAGGATCTTGTCCAATTGCACAGGTAACAACACCCTTTTTAATGTATTCCAAAATATTTCTCATAAAGTCATAAAGAACTATCTTGGTCTTACCAACCCTGCCGAGCTCTTCTACTACCTGAGCAGTACCAATCTGACCACCAGCTACCAGGAAAATACCATCGATTTCTTTGTCCTTTGACAATATAGCCTTTACCTTCTCATACGCTTCATCATTGCTGTCATGTGCTTCCAGAACATCCACTATGGTAATCTTCTTATTCTGAGCAATGGTATCATTAAATCCTTGTCTTCTAATCTCATGGTTTGTAATCGAACGATCACTTGTAACTACAAGAATACGACCCTTGCCACCAATCTTCTTGCTAAGTGCTTCTGCAGAAATAACACCTGATTGATATGCATTCTGACCTACAAAGGTCATTCTCTTACTCTTTGCTTCGTATTCACTATTGAAAGTAACAACCGGAATACCCTTATCGACCGCCTTATCTACAAGCTTTGCCAGTTCTTCAAAATAACCTACCAATGCAATACCATCGTATCGATCATCTATACACTTCTGCACGGCATCTTTATACTTCTGCTCTGAAATATCCTCAATGGGATAAAAATCAACCACCGTATTTTTCGGAGCAAGTTCCTTCTTTGCAAAAATAACACCATCCTTAATGGATACCCAAAACTCATGTCCAAATGGGCAAACAACTGCAATACGCACCTGCTTGGATGGAGTCTCACTTACCGGTTTGATATCAAGATTGTACTTATCTACCAGTCCCTGAATCTTTCCAAGCATTCCCTGTAAGGAAGACATGGAATTATTGATTTCTTCAAATTCTACCAATTCATTGCTCACTACATTTGCAACATCCTGCGTCCTCTCTGATATCTTATTGGAGGAATCGAATACCTGTTGACTGCTATCTGCAGTTCTCTTAGTAACTACATTAATATTGGTAATCTCTGAACTGATATTTCCAATCTCCTGTAATACAGATTTATTCTTATCACTGATATCATAAAATACCTGAATGGCACCGGAAAACAGCTCCTTACCATTCTCAAAATCACCAATACTCTTATTAATACTTGTCTCAACATTGTCACTGTTCTCAAGGATCTTTGTAAGAATTGTATTAATCTTCTCGATTCCATCCTTCGTCTGGTTGGACAAAACCGTAATCTCTTGTGCAACAATGGAAAATCCCTTGCCAGCTTCTCCTGCTCTGGCTGCCTCTATGGATGCATTCAATGCAAGCATCTTTAACTGATTACTGATTTTAACGATGAAATCAATAACCGAAACGATCTCATTGATATTATCACGCAGCTTACCAATAAAATCGTATGTATTACTCATACTATTGGAAATGACACCAATATTATCATTGTATTTATTTAAACTGTCTCTTCCGGTAGTCGCAACCTCGTCGGTGCTGGCTGCAATGCTCTCAACATCACTGATGTGACTGGAGATATTATCAATACTGCTATAAACCTCATCTACCTGTGCGACCATATTCTTAACAAGTTCCAACTGCTGTTGAGAATTATCCGCCACCTGACTAATAGCATCTGAGATGTGCTCATTATCCTGAAGCGTTCCATCCATTCCTTGTGTTAACTTGTCAATGGATCCAGATAACGTAATGATATTACTCTTAGTCTGCTCAATAAAATACAGAAGATTCGATTTCATATCATTAAATGCATTGGCAAGAATTTTGAAATCATTATTCTCCCAAATAATAATATCGCTGATATTCAATTGTCCTTCTGAGAGCTTTCCTGCACCTTCAATAATCGTATTCATCGAATTGAAGATTCCTCTTAGTGCGAGGATTAATAATCCTATTGCCAGAAAAGCAACAATACACAATACCCAACAGACTATTGTTTTGCTTCCTCCGTTTAGTGATGCAAATACACTTGTATTGCATACCAATGTCATCAGAACCATAACCACTATCAATAATAGCAATGAAACATAAATAGCAACTTTTGAATTAATTTTACCTATTAGTCTCTTCATTTGAAGCCCCCTTGAACGTATGAATAAGGAAATTTACTGGTCTAGGCAAATTATACCACATTCATTGGTAAAAGATAAGCATTTTATAAAAATTGCTGAATATTTATATTTTTTTAATAGTTAATTGGTTAAAATAGACGAAACTTGTTCCTAAATTAAAACAACTTGTTCACATCGTTTTCGTCAAATAGTACATTTTTCACACGATCCACTTCTATCTGATAAAGTGCATTTGCAGCAAGATGTTCTGCCGCCTGTTCTAAGTCACGAATACCTGTTGTATTCTCAAATTTTTGAACAATCTTCTCGACTGCTTTCTCTGTAATCACACACTCTTCCGGTTTTAATCCAATACGAGTCAACACCTTCGGCATAACATATTCAGAAAAAATAATCTTCTTCTCTTTTGGTGTATAATCCGGAATCTCAATTACCGCAAAGCGTGACATAAGCGGTGCACTAATCTGATCCTTGTCATTAGCCGTTGCTATTGGATAGACACCTACAGTTGGAACCATACATTCGATGTAGTTATCTGTAAAGCCAAGATTATCAAGGAGCGTCAGCAGTACATCCGCAGGATTTCCATTTCCTTTTCCAGCTGCCGCTTTATCCAATTCATTGATAATAAATACCAGATTAGATTCTCCTGCAAGAGAAAAGGCTTCCATAATAATGCCTGGTTTTGCATTTGCATAGATTCTCGAGCTGCCAGTCAGCTGCTCCGGGTCATTGATAGAACTCATATCGAGAGTCGTCCATGAAAATTTCAAGATTCTAGCAACAGCATATGCAATCTGAGATTTTCCGGTTCCCGCCGGACCCACCAGTAAAATACCATAAGCCGGTAACGTATGCGTACGGTTAATCTGAATGACCGTTTCGATAATTCTTTGCTTTACCGATTCCATACCATACAATTCTTCATCTAAAATCCTTCTGGCTTCCACAGGGTCAATAGCCTCAAAGTACTGATTCTTCCATTGAATGTTCATCATAATAGATAGTGCTCTTTGTGCATGACGTCTTTCCTCGGGAGTCACTTCGTTCGAACGGGCTACTGCGAGATTCCGTCTGGCCCACTGTCGGATGTTTTCAGGTAATGTCCTGCCTGCGCAGGTCAGAAAATCTGTAATGCTCTGAATACTGGTCAGCTTCATTTCGTCACCAACCTCATCCTGATCATCATCCTCAGGCTCTTGTGTCGGCGCATTGCTGGCAAAAAGCCTGCCCATCATAAACTGTAAAAAGCCATCCTCCGCAGAAAGCTTTGTTCCACCGCCAAAAGCAGTTTCACGAATCTTATATACCGCATATCCATCTGCACGATTAGCACCAGACAAACGCACCGTAATACGATGTTCTCCCAGCCATCGGATCAAACTCACAAACCGTGCATCAATCTCTAGGATATCTGCACTTATGGTCCCATCCTCCTCCTGAAATTCAAAAGCGGTTCTCTTCGTTTGATTCGCAAACACTCCACAGGAATGATGTTTCCATTCTTTTGTTTTGTTGGACAAAAGCAATATTGGTCTTTCCGGGGTTGCTTCTGATTCATCCGATGTAAATACAGAATAAGTAC
This sequence comes from uncultured Lachnospiraceae bacterium, assembly GCA_964481705.1. Classification (GTDB taxonomy): domain Bacteria; phylum Bacillota; class Clostridia; order Lachnospirales; family Lachnospiraceae; genus CAYZUC01. The sequence goes on along the minus strand of CAYZUC010000024.1, from coordinate 9,308 downwards.
ACTCGGAATAATTGATTGGTTTTGTTTCGCCTCGAAAATCAAAAACAGGCATAAGTCTCTTCCTCCACTATACATTTTTTCTATAAAAACCGTAGTTATCTTTCCCACTCTCTTTGATTTGATATAATACTTTATCTGCTTCTTTGTATAAAATATCAAATTCACTGCCGTCTTCTGGACAAACAGCAATACCCATACTACAGGATACCTTCACTTCCGGAGTAATCTCTCTATGAAGCAGCTGCCAGATACGTCTTGCCTTTTTACGAATGATACCTTTATTGGGGACATTGCAAATGCTTACCACAAATTCATCGCCACCCAGTCGGCCTACAAGATCTCCATTCATTAATGCTGAGCGAATAATATTAGCTGTCTCAATCAATACCTGATCTCCAGTTGCATGTCCCAATGTATCATTTACATTTTTGAATCCATCCAAATCAAGTATCAGGAAAGCAAAAAGCGAATTTGCCTCTCTCTCCCTCAATCTGATATTAAGACGTTCTTTAAATGCTTTCCGATTCAATAGTCCGGTTAACGGATCTGTCTCCGCAAGCGTCTGCGTTGTCAGTTCTGCTTTCTTACTCTCATCGATATTCTCATACATATAGTAACCCATGATTCCAATAGAATCGGGACGTTCTATCAAATCTATGGATAATCTGAGCCATCGATATGTATCTGCGTTCACAATCTCTCGAAATTCAAAAGCAATTCGTTTCTTTCCGCCTCGGAATTCACGAATCAATTTTGACTTATTCAAGTTCTCCTGATAACTGTCGCGATCCTGTTCATAGACCCGAACATCCGCGAAGGCAGAAACAGCATCCTCGTATTTCATCTTAGATACATCATTATAATTAAACTTTATCAGAGAACCTTCTTTCGATATGAACGACGGCTCCTGATTCAGATAGCAGCAAAACAGAGAATAGCTGTCGTCAGATTTATCCTGCAACGACTGCGTCCATTTGCGATATATCGCATCTTTCTCATATTGCTCCGTTACATCCACATAAGAAATCAATGCAGCTACCGGCTTTCCTGTCGCAGAAAAAAGAGTCGTCTCATGAGCGTTTAACCATCTCCAGCCATTCCGCAATTTCCGCTAAAAGGTAACCGTCTGATCCATCTCTCCATGTATGATTCCTTCAAAAAAATCCACATATCGATCCAACATATTTGATGATACCATTCCTTTGCGAACCTGTCCATACGGAACACTTTCAATTTCAAAAGGCAGACCGATAGAATTTTCCGGATCCGATATAATGGTAAGTGTCTGAGTATCAATACTATACCTTCCTATGGTACGGCCACTGTGTTGCGCAGCCAGACGATATTCTTCTTCCATAATTTTTAGATTCTCTTCCATATCCTTTTGTGATGTAATATCCAAAAGAACGGAATTCAATAAAAACTGTCTATCATTAATTCTGGTCAGCTGACTCTTGATATTGATCCATCGAATATCACCTTGCTTATTCACAATTCGAAGCTCAACATCCTCAATTTTCTCGGTATCAAGCTCTGTTACAATTCTTCTCGAAAGAGCAGAAAAAACGGGCAGATCATCCTCATATATAAATTTCAGTTGTTCTTCCTCGGAAAATCTTTCAAACTCATCAGCAGAAAAGCCAAACAATTTATAAAATCCATCATTTAGGAATACCTTTACCATTTTCCCATTTTCTACATAATAAGAAGTTAATCCTCCCGGTATTCCTTGTGTTAAAAGCTGTATCTGGAATTCGCGGCTTGTTTGTTCTGTAACATCACGTCCTGCTCCATATATACCAATAATATTATCTTCAAAATCTCTTAAAGGATAAATAGAGTTTTCAAATATATGAATGCTGCTATCTGCAGATGGAAGGCTCATCTCTTCATTTACAACACTCTCTCCCGTTTCCATCACATGACGTCCAGCCTGTTCAAACGTCTCTGCGATTTCCTTTGGAAACAAGTCATAATCGCTCTTTCCTACGATATCCATTGGACTCTTAAATCCAAATTTTTCAATTCCGTATTTTGAGCAACTGACATATCGCATATTCTTATCCTTAAAAAAAGAAAAGGCAGCTTCTGATGAAACGGACATCATATTATACAAAGCAATTGGCAGCATCTCCTGGAAGGACATGACTTTCTGTTCAGCTTTTGTACAAGTAAATCGCAGACGATGCTTCCCATTTTCACAGTTTGTTACATTGCCTTCCAAATGGATGGCACGATAGCCGGCACCAGAACATAGCATTTGAATATTACAGGAAACATCTCTCCTGTCCCATATAGCTGATCTAATTTCCTCTAAAAAAACGAAAACATCCTCATCCTTAACTCGTTCCAGCATGGAAGTACCCACATAATCACTTGGTGTCTTACCAAGTATTTCCCAATAACGAGCATTACAATACTCATACTCAATTGATTCACCATCAAATAAGCACACCAAAACTCCGCAAGATAACGAGTCTAATATATTTTCGAAGGAATTCTCTTTAAATTCATCCTTTCTACCCTCACCCATATGTATCCTCCCAATTCCATCAGTAGGAACGAACAACAAATGAACCATATTGACAATGTTATCTATTTAGTTTAACAATTTCTTTTCTCATGTGCAATCATTTTGAATAATATTGATTAATTTTTCGAAAACTTTGGAGTAATACTTGTTTTTGTGAATTACTAGATTGATTTTTCGCACAACTCTTTCATTTTCAATTGGAAGGATTATCATATCTCCAGCTTCACATTCCTTTTGAACAACACGTTTTGAGAATACTCCGATACCTCTTCCATGAATTACCGCGTTTTTAATTGCCTCCGTATTCGTACTGCAAAATGTTTTATTCAGGTGTATTCCCTGTTCTTCAAACATGTGCTCAATCTGGTTACGTTCTGTACTGCCACTTTCTCTACTAATATAAGTATGTCCTTCCAACATCTCCAGGGTAATTCTTTTCTTATTTGAAAGACTATCACTCTTCCCACATACAATAACCAATTCGTCCTCACAGATTGGGATTGTATTCAGCTCCTTACTTTTTATCATTCCTTCTACAATCCCCAAATCTACTTTGTTCTCAAGAACCGCCTTTTCTATAGCTGCAGAATTTGAGACAAGAACCTGCATTTCACATCTTGGCATTTGTCTGTCAGCTTCCTCTAGGATATCATTAATCATACAGGTTCCAACGGATACACTACATCCGATACGAAGACTTGTCTCTTCTGCACTGTTTCGTATTTCGTTTTCCATTTGTTCAAACGATTCCAGAATATGACGGGAAAAAGAGAGCATAAGCTCTCCTTCTTTCGTAAGATAAATTCTTTGTGACAACCGCTCAAATAAACGAATATCATAATATCTCTCCATTTCCGATATAGCCTGACTTACTGATGGCTGCGAAATATGAAGCTTTTTTGATGCAGCACTCATTCCACCTGTTTCCGCTACCGTAGTAAATATCTTCAAGTGACGTATTGTCATTCCAACTCCATTTCTGCGTGTTTTTTCGCGTAATCAATATAGGATTATCCTGTCATACCCAATGCCATATAAATCAACGTACCTATGACTCCACTTCCCAGAATAACGGAAATCGCATTCCATTTAAATCTTCTCAGCAGATACAAAGAAGCAAGAAAAATAGTAAACTCTACAAAGCGAAAACTACCGATAGTAAGGTCGCGAAGTTCCGCCTGAAATAACCCAAGCATGAGTATCGAAGCTCCTGCCGACGCAATCAACGCTACCGTAGCCGGTCTCATAGCCCCCAGAACGACCTGAACTCCCTTCACTGTACGATACTTGTAATAGAAATGAGCCAAAACAAGACAAATAATAAATGATGGGATAATACATCCAATGGAACACAACAGAACTCCTGGAATCCCACCTAATCGCATTCCCACAAAGGTTGCTGAATTAATCGAAATCGGTCCCGGTGTCATTTCAGCAACGGTAATCAAATCCGAAAACTCCTCCAGCGTCATCAGATGATGAATATTGACAATCTGTTCCTGAATTAGAGGTATTGCTGCATATCCTCCACCAACACTAAACAGACCAACCTGAATAAAAGAAAGAAACAATCTTATTAACAGCATTTAAACCATCTCACCTTTCTCTTTTTCATATAAACAATCAAATCAATTAATCCAATTCCAAGACAGGTAAGAATGATCAGCATCGCGCTAACTTTGAATAAATAGGTTGCAGTAAACGCAATCACCATCATTACACAATATAGGACTCTCTTTGTTTTTATTACATTGCCTGCAAGATTAATCACAACATCAATAATGACTGCAGCGACCCCCGCACGCATAACCTGTAATGCTGTGGCAATAAATCTATTTGTTCGAAATTGTTCATAGAATAACGAAATAATAGAAAGGATAATCATTGGGGGAAGAATGGTACCACATACCGCAGTCAGCGAACCGACGACTCCAGCCGTACGATATCCAATGATAACCGATGCATTTACCGGAAGCGGTCCCGGTGATGATTGCGTAATTGCAGTTACATCCAGCATCTCATCTTCATCCAGCCACCCCAGCTCCTCAACAAACTTTTTTTTCATCAGAGATACAATGACAAATCCTCCGCCAAACGTACAGGAACTTAGGACAAACATTGTCCAAAATAGTTTTCCAAGCCTACTGTAATCCTTCTTCATCATAATCTCCATTCTTGCTAATACACCGCAAACTTTGGACGCAAGCACAAAGCTGCCGTGAGGAAAATTCATTTTTCAACCTATTCTCCCTTTCTCGCATGATTTGTTTTGTCTTCTTACAAACCTTAACAGAAAGAATATTATATGTAAAATACATATGTTTTATACTTCATATAGGCAATTGCCTATGATTGTTTTGCTTTCCCTTCTTCCTTCTCATGCTTGTTCCAATTATAACCAACAACCGCCCCTACTATTCCTCCAAAGATGTGAGACAGATTTGATATATTATCCTGTATGGTAATACCCTCAAAAATCTGCTGCCCAATAAAAATAACAGCAACCAAAAGAAAGGTAAGTGGTATCTCTCCCTCCTTAAATCCCGTAAATGAGGTCAACAGAATAAAGGCAAAAACAACGCCACTTGCTCCACATAACGCAATATTCCAAAAGAAAATATAATTGATAAGTGCTGTAATTACAGCTGTAATTGCAATTATTTTTAATATCCGCACAGAACCATACTTCTCCTCAAGCATCGGTCCCAAGAGCAGCAGATAGGAAGTATTTCCTATAAAATGAGACCATCCTGCGTGTCCAATGACATGAGTAAAGAAACGGATATACGTAAGTGGTGATTTTAATGAGGAATGATATGTCATAAAGAATAAGCGATTGCTCATTCCCCTTGTTAAATAATTTAGTAGCATGGAACAGAAACACAGAAATACAAAACCGAGTATCACCGGTGAATTAATGGAAATGCGAAACTTCTCTTTCATAGTACAAAATCCTCCCTCAAACTCCACTTTGAAACTTACTCTTCCATTCTACTTCATAAAAAGAGACTAATCAATCAAGATTAGTCTCTGCTTATAGAAAAGATTTTACTTTAGAAACGGAATTGCTGTAATACCTCCTTGAGGCTGATTGATAAATCGTTCACATGTTCACTTGCATCTGCAATAACCTGAATGCTCTTACGAATATATTCCGCAGATGCAGATGTTTCCTGCGTTGTAGCAGCATTCTCTTCCGCACTTGCTGACAGATTTGAGATCAGATCAACAACATTCCTGCAGCTCTCACCCATACTCTCACTTATGGTATCTAACTCATGAATCTCATGATCAATGTTACCGATTGTATCAACAATAGCAACATAATGTTCTTTCGTTTCCCCAACACTACGACTCTGTGCCTGTACAATATCCCGGACAATATTACTTTCCTTATCAACCTTCTCCGATTTATTACGAAGCTCCTCCAACATATCGTCAATTGTATTCGCTGCAGATGAGGATTGATCAGCAAGCTGTCTTATTTCATCTGCAACAACAGAAAAGCCCTTACCTGCTTCGCCTGCTCTTGCCGCTTCAATACTTGCATTCAAAGAAAGAAGATTCGTCTGTTCTGCTATACCGGAAATCAGGCTGCTAGCCTCCCCAATCTTGCCAACACTGGAATTCATAGCCTCTATAACACCAAAAATATTTTCAAATGCAAGATTACTTTCTTCTGTTGCCTTTTCCAATTCATTTACAACATCCATACCAGCTGATGTAGCTGTTTGAATAGATTTACTTGCCTCTGCAAGTGTATCTGCACTTTGCGTATTCTTTTCCACGATTTCTTCCAGACCATGTATCTGTACTGCCGCTTTTTCTGTATCATTTGCCTGATCTGTGATAGTCTCCGCAGTCTGATTTACCGCATCTACAATCTGTGAAGTCGCACTCGAAACCTCTTTTGCGCCATCGTGTAACTCACCGGCCGCAGAATGTAAGTCTCCCGTTACATCATTTATTTTTCCAATCACAGCCTGTAAATTATCAAACAGACCCTTGGTCGCTCTCGTAAGTTCACATATCTCATCATTTCCCTCTACCACATTGGGAACAGTAACTAAGTCATTACCAGATAGTGTTTCTACCCCAACCATAGCTCTTTGTATCGATGTTTTAAAATAATGTGAAATATAGAGAGAAAATGCAAAAATAGCAATAATCAGTAAAAAAGTTCCTACTATGAGAATATTATTGAAGGTATACATCTCCGTCTTCATTCTTGTCAGAGAGTATGTAGTATAAAGCTCTGTAAACAAGGTCATTCCGTCAATATTACTTCTAACCGTTTCAAAAACAGTTATCGCTTCTGTGACATCTCCCTCATTCGTCTCCGGATTATAGATTTTCTTCCATTCCTCCATTTGCGACATAAAATCTTGTCTCATCTGTTCCAAGGTTCTGCTCTCATCAAGGTAGCCCTCTGTATCCTCGAGCGATTTATCTTGCTCTTGAATAGCTAAAAAAAGGGTTTTGGGAGAAAGTGAAGCATCCTCCTCTTCCAGTTGGAACGTCTTTACTCCTGCGTCAATTCGTTCTATTGTCTGTGTAAGATTATCCTTATAATCAGCTATATAATCTTGTCCTTCTCCAGGCTGCACCCCTTCGGCTATATAATTCATAGCAAGCAACGCCTGATGAAAATCACGATCAGCATTGAGAATGAGCTGAGAGCCGGCATTAATCTTGTCGCTCAATACAGCTTTTTCCTTATTATAAATCTCCAACATAAGACTGTTCATAATCAAAACAACCGCCATCGATAAAACAGCCAACGGAACAACCATAAATAATAGCTTTACCCTCACATTTGTCTTCTTAATCATTTTAATCCCCCTTGTAATATTCCCTGTTTCTCTCGTTCCTTTCCATAAAAAGCTAAATTTTGTAAATATGTGCCGTAAAATAATCATACAATTCCAAGGGTACTCTGTCAATATCAAATTAGTGGTTGAGAACAATCTTAATATTCAGACACTTTGTCTTTTCCACACATTTTTTTCAAGCTACTTATTGGAAGAGCTTAGATAGAAGGGAATTGCCAGTAATTGCGTTATAACCGATACACTAATCATTACAGGAATACTCGTATCATACAGTACCCCCAATAACCAACTTCCTAAAAACCAGAAAATACCAAATGAGCATTCAAAAATACCATACCCGGTAGCACGACTTGCCTTAGGAACCATAGATGTTACTGCTGCTTTCAAAATGGACTCCTGAGCACCCATTCCAACACCCCAAAGGGCAACTCCAAAAAGTACGGCGGGTACGGTATGGAATCCAAAGATAAAAATGGAAAATGGAGCAGAAATCAGAGTAGAAATGACCAATACCTTAACTCCCTTTTTATCATACATGTAACCAAAAATTAACGCTGCTATAGCATCTACGAGCATAGCTCCCGCGTACAACAGCGGAAGTGTACCGGTATTAAGCAAAGTTGAAGTCTCCTTCAGACCTGATGCAAGAGCTGAGAAGTTTCTGGAAACGTGCATGATTACTATAGAGTAGTCAATAAATCCAAAGGCAAACAGACTAATACCCGCTATGTATTTCTTAAATGAAGTCTTCATTTCAAATCGTATAAACTCCTTTGGTTCCGGTTCAAAGTGTTCCGGATTTGGAAATTTACACCTTGTTAAAATCAACATAAGCAAAGTAATCCCACCCGGAATTGCAAGGATTCCAAAGCAAAACGCGTAAATCCGAAATGTTGAACCACTTGTCCGAAACAGCATAACAACATATAGAAGTACGGGGCCGAGAAAGGCTCCAATCTGGTCAAGCATTTCCTGAATACCAAAGCTCTTTCCTACTCCCTCTTGAGAAGCGGCAAATGACATGATGGTATCTTTTGCCGGCTTTTTAATTGCTTTACCCATTCTCTGAACAATCAATAACAAACATGCCGCAATCCAACCCTTCTCACCAACCAGGGCCAGAAGCGGAACTGCGAGGATATCCAGTATATAACCGATTATGGTCATCGGCCAATACTTCCCCGTTCTATCTGTAATCTTCCCAAACACATAACGCATTGAGTATCCAACGAGTTCTCCAAATCCAGAAATAAACCCAATGGTTCCAGCCGATGCTCCAAGAAGTGCCAGATATGCTCCGCGAATACTAGATGCTCCTTCGTGTGTCATATCAGAAAACAAACTCACAATGCCAAATAAAACAATAAAAAGCATGGCCTGTGACATTTTCTTACGATTTATGCTCTTTTTCATATCATTCTCCCTTTCCATATCATATGTACGTGAAACAAAAGTACCTTACAAGAATAAAATTATGAATAAAAATTAACCTTACGTACATAATAACTCTATCTCTGAATTTTGACGATACTTTCCATAGATTTCAATTCATAAAAGAAAGGATAACCCAGATGGAAAAACAATTCAAACCCTATATCAGCGCAGATAAGAACCCACCGGAATTCTCCATTACTTCCATACTAGTCGGAATCCTTTTAGCTGTCGTTTTTGGAGCAGCAAATGCATACCTTGGACTTCGTGTCGGATTGACCATATCTGCTTCGATTCCAGCTGCAGTCATTGGAATGTTTGTTATGAAGGTCATTGTACGTAAAAAATCGGTTTTAGAAGGGAATATGATTCAGACCATTGGTTCTGCTGGAGAGTCTCTTGCGGCCGGTGCCATTTTTACGATGCCAGTCTTCTTTCTGTGGGCGGCAGATGGTATTGGAGGTCTCCCGGATTTTCTGGAATTGCTTTTGATTGCTCTTCTTGGTGGTATG
>CAYZUC010000023.1:29046-32938 GCA_964481705.1 uncultured Lachnospiraceae bacterium | reverse complement strand
CTATGGATTCCCCGACATCATGATGTGTGATAAGGTCGGTATGGTTGGTAAGAATACAGAAGGTCTGAACTGGATGCAGCAGGAAATGACCAAGGTTACCAATTTAAGCGGTCGTACCGGTACTTTAGCAGAGGCGCTGAAGGGTGCGGACATTTTTGTTGGTGTATCCGCTCCTAATATTGTAACTCCGGAAATGGTTTCATCTATGAACCATGATTCTATCCTGTTTGCAATGGCCAATCCAGTACCGGAGATTATGCCGGATGTAGCAAAGGCAGCAGGCGCCAGAGTGGTTGGCACCGGACGCTCCGATTTCCCCAATCAGGTCAATAATGTAGTTGCTTTCCCAGGAATCTTTAAAGGTGCATTGGAAGGCAGGGCAACTCAGATTACAGAGGAAATGAAGCTGGCTGCAGCAAATGCCATTGCAGGGCTTGTACCAGAGGATGAATTGTCGGATGTAAATATCATGCCGGAAGCATTTGACCCACGTGTGGCAGAGGTGGTTGCAGAAGCAGTGAAATCACATATCCGATAATGGAAAGAAAGAGAGAACGACCTTATTATTCCCTAAATGAGTACTATCGTGAGCTCTTTGGAGAAAAAGTATATAAGGTTTCCATAGATGCGGGCTTTACATGTCCGAATCGGGACGGTACGCTTGGAAATCGAGGCTGCATCTTCTGCAGTGCAGGAGGAAGCGGAGATTTTGCAGGGGATCGCCGCCAGTCCATTACCGAACAGATTCAGTATGGAATTACTCGTATGGAGCGAGGAGACAAGAATACCGGACATAAGTATATTGCTTATTTTCAAGCGTTCACCAATACCTATGCGCCGATATCCGAGCTACGTGAAAAATATCAAGAAGCGCTTGCATATCCTGATATTGTGGGATTGTCTATTGCAACAAGGCCCGACTGCATCAACGAGGATGTTCTGTCCCTGCTGCTGGAATGCAAGAAAGAGAAGAAAGTGTGGGTCGAACTTGGCTTGCAAACCATACATGAGGAAACAGCAGAATGGATAAGAAGAGGGTATACTTTGCCCACTTTTGCCGCATGTGTACGGCGTTTGCAACAAAATGACATTGATGTCATTGCACATGTCATTTTGGGACTTCCAGGCGAGTCAATGGAACAAATGCTGCAGACCGTTTCCTATGTAAGAGATATGGGTATAAAAGGGATTAAACTACAATTATTACATGTGTTGAGGGGCACAGATTTGTATAGTAGTTATGTCAACCATGAATTTGAGACACTTTCCATGGAAGCGTATGTAGAGATTATCGTGCGATGCATTGACCTGCTTTCTGAGGATGTTGTGATTCACAGATTGACAGGAGATGGTTCAAGGAAGGATCTGGTTGCGCCTCTATGGAGTCTTGATAAAAGGAAAGTGTTAAATACCATTCACAGGGTATTAAAAGAAAGAAAAATCGCAGAAGGGACGAGAAAATATGCAGGATTCACTAACACTCTATAAATTAATTGTTTTATATATGTTGGAACAGGTTAATTTTCCATTGACAAGAGTGCAGGTATTTGACTTCATTCTGGAGAAGGGGTACGCTTCTTTCTTTACGTTACAGCAGGCAATATCAGAGATAATTGATGCAGAATTAATAAGTGCCAAATCAATTCGTAACAGTACACAGCTATCCATTACAGCAAAGGGACGCGAAACTTTATCCTATTTTGGAAATCGAATTTCAACACCCATAAAGAAAGAAATCAAGGATTATTTTAATGAACATGAAATGGAAATGCGTGATGAAATCTCTGTTATAGCTGAGTACTATAAAACCACAAGTGGAGAGTATGCTGCTCATATGCAGATCAAGGACCAAAAGGAGACTTTGATTGATCTGACACTATCGGTTCCGACAGAAGAGGGAGCGGTTGAAATATGTGATAATTGGCAGAAAAAGAACCAAGAGGTATATTCATACCTGACCAAACAGCTTATGCAGTAAAGATACAAATCACCACTTGTGCTTTTGCACAAGGCATAGTATAATACGCTTATTATTAGTCTATGAGCCAATCAGACAAATCGTTATGCAATCCCAAAACTAAAAACAAGTGAAATTAAGTAAAATCAAGTAAGAATTAGGTAGTAAATATCAGTATGGAAGACAAGCTTCTGTATGGATGTAAAGAATAAATGGTTAATTTTTGATTTACCGGAGGAAATTGAATGAGAGAGAAATATGAATCACTATCTTTGACTGCACTTCGCGATATTGCGAAGGCAAGAGGAATCAAGGGAACGTCAGCAATGAAAAAGGCAGAAATTGTCGAGGCAATGCTAAAAGAGGATGAGAAAGCGAAAACCCCATCTGTTTCTCGTACGACACAGACCAGGCAGCCATCGAGGACAACAGAGTCATCTCAGCCTTCCAAGTCATCGCAGTCATCTCAGCCTTCCAAGTCATCGCAGTCATCGCAGTCGACGCAGGAATCCCAGTCATCGCAGTCGTCACAGGAATCCCAGTCATCCCATACAGATGAACTGCCGGCTGATAAGGAGTCTCTGGACAGTGGAGTTTCAGCAAATGGTATTTTGGAAGTTTTGGCAGATGGATACGGATTCATCCGCTGTGAAAATTATCTGCCGGGGGAGAACGATGTCTATGTCGCTCCCAGTCAGATTCGTAGATTCAATCTGAAAACAGGAGATATTATCGTAGGTAATACGCGAGTAAAGACGCAGAGCGAGAAATTCAGTGCTCTTCTTTTTGTAAAGTCCATTAACGGTTATCATCCTTCGGAAGCAGTAAAACGACGTAATTTTGAAGATATGACACCGATATTCCCAAATCAAAGACTTCGTCTGGAAACGGGGCAAAGTGGTGTTGCCATGCGTATTATGGATTTACTGAGTCCGGTAGGCAAGGGACAGCGTGGTATGATTGTATCACCTCCGAAAGCCGGTAAGACCACCTTATTAAAGGCAGTTGCAAAATCAATATCTCAGAACAATCCGGATATGCATATCATTATTCTTCTAATTGACGAGAGACCGGAAGAAGTGACGGATATCAAGGAAGCAATCGGAGGCAGGAATGTGGAGGTCATCTATTCCACCTTTGATGAGCTTCCAGACCATCATAAAAGAGTATCCGAAATGGTCATTGAAAGGGCCAAGAGACTGGTGGAGCATGGCAAAGATGTCATGATTCTTTTGGACAGTATTACGAGATTGGCCAGAGCATATAATCTTACAGTACCACCATCAGGACGTACTCTTTCCGGAGGTTTGGATCCGGCAGCACTTCATATGCCCAAACGTTTCTTTGGAGCAGCACGTAACATGCGTGAGGGCGGAAGTCTTACCATTCTTGCTACAGCACTGGTTGATACTGGAAGCAAGATGGATGATGTGGTATATGAGGAGTTTAAAGGAACCGGCAATATGGAAATGATTCTCGATAGAAAGCTTCAGGAGAAGAGAGTTTTCCCTGCGATTGATATCCCGCGTTCCGGAACGAGACGAGAGGACCTATTGCTGACACAGGAAGAACAGGATGCGGTAGATACGTTAAGAAAAGCCTTTAATGGATTAAAACCAGATGATGCAGTAGAAAAGGTGATTGATATGTTCTCAAAAACCAGAAACAATCGCGAATTCATTGATATGGTTAAGAAAATCAAATTCTTTTAAAAAATGACTTGCATAGGACGAATTCCTATGATACAATGAGTGAGCTGTTTAAAGACAAATAGTATGAATTTTATATAGAGAGGTGAATTGAAATGAGAGAAGGAATCCATCCAGAGTACTATCAGGCAACTGTTACATGCAACTGTGGTAATACATTTGTTACAGGTTCAACGAAGAAAGACATCCACGTCGAAGTTTGTTCCAAATGCCATTCATTCTACAC
>CAYZUC010000023.1:25195-29036 GCA_964481705.1 uncultured Lachnospiraceae bacterium | reverse complement strand
AGGACAGCAGAAATCAGCTAGAACTGATGGCGCTATTGATAAGTTCAATAAAAAATATGGTGTTACAAAGTAGTTACCGGAAATAAAGAAACTTAATTGCCGTTGCCTTTTGGGTAACGGCATTTTTGGCATACGGAGGAAGCAAAATGGCGAAGACAGGCACTAGATCATGTGGTATCGGCGGACAGGCGGTCATGGAAGGCGTTATGATGAAGAATCAGGACCGTTACGCGATTGCAGTCAGGAAGCAGGATGGCGAGATTGACGTACAATCTTTCGAATATAAGAGTGTTGCACCGAGTAAATTATTGACGAAAATCCCATTTATTCGTGGTGTGTTCAACTTCGTAGACTCACTTGTATTAGGAACAAAAGCGCTTTCACACTCCAGTGATTTTTATCTGGAGGAGGAGAAGGAAAAAAAGCCGGGGATTCTGGAGAAGATCTTTGGAAAAAATGCGGAGAAGGCAGTTACCGGACTGACGGTTCTTTTTTCTCTTGTTATGGCTATCGCACTTTTTATGATTCTTCCATACTATATCTCCTTGTTTTTTAAGAGATATATTCTCTCAGCCAGTCTACTTGCGTTGGTGGAGGGTGTTTTACGTATTCTGATTTTTGTCATCTATATCACATTGATTTCCATGATGAAGGATATCAAGCGTGTATATATGTATCATGGTGCCGAGCATAAGTGTATCAATTGTATCGAGCATGGTTATGTTCTCAATGTGAAAAATGTCATGAAGTCTTCAAAGCAACATAAGCGATGCGGAACAAGCTTCATGCTGTTAGTTATGTTTGTCAGCGTAGTTTTCTTTATATTTATTCGTGTAGAGAATCCGATATGGAGAGTTGTCATTCGCTTACTGTTAATTCCTGTGATTGCAGGTGTATCCTATGAGATTATTAGAATCGCCGGTAACAGCAACAATATCTTCATTCGAATCATATCAGCACCCGGTATGTGGATGCAGAGGCTTACAACTGCGGAGCCGGACAGAAAAATGATTGAGGTAGCAATCAAGTCAGTGGAAGCAGTATTTGATTGGAAAGCGTATTTCAAGGAAACGTTTGATTATGTCGTAGAGGACAACTACGAGGACGAAGACCTTGAAGAGATGAAAATGGAAGAGGATTCTGAGATAGATAAGACTCCGGAGAATAGTGAGGCGGCTCAGAACAATGACTTATAGAGAAGCATATGAGTATGGAAAAGCAATTCTGAAGGGAAATGAAATTGACGACGCTGATCTGGATGCCAGACTTCTTTTGGAATTTGTGTGTAATAAAGGTTACAATGACCTATTGGTTCACGGAGACGAGATCATAAGTGAAGAGGAAGAGGCTTTGTATAAGGACGATATCGAGACAAGGAGCGAACACGTTCCACTTCAGCATATCACAAAGACGCAGGAATTTATGGGACTTGATTTTCATGTGAATGGAGATGTTTTGATACCAAGACAGGATACGGAGAGCCTTGTAGAGGAAGCCTTGATTGATATCGAGGATGGGATGCGGGTTTTGGATATGTGTACCGGTTCCGGCTGCATTCTCTTATCAATTATGAAGTATAAGAATGATATTGAAGGAGTCGGTGTGGACATTTCTACGGAAGCACTGAGTGTAGCAGCGGTGAATGCACAACGACTTAATTTGAATCCGACATTTCTGCATAGTGATATGTTTGAACGTGTAGAGGGCAAATTTGACGTCATTGTTTCCAATCCCCCCTACATAAAAACAGGTGTTATTTCGACACTGATGGAAGAGGTTCGCGATTATGAGCCAATTCATGCGCTGGATGGTAAGGAAGATGGAATGTTCTTCTATGATATCATAGCCGGAAAAGCCGGCGAGTTTTTATATCCGGAGGGAAAGATTTATCTGGAAATAGGATGTGATCAGGGAAAAGAGGTTTCGGTACTTCTGGAGGAGTATCACTTTTCTGATGTAACTGTAGTAAATGATTTGGCCGGTCGTCCACGTGTGGTTAAGGCGACTTGGAAGGAAAGGTAAGATTATGTTTGACAGACTGGAAGATTTATTGATTCGCTTTGAGGAGATTATGAGTGAACTCGCGGAGCCCAATGTGGCAAATAATCCTGACCGATTTCGAGAATTAATGAAAGAACAGAGCGATTTGACTCCGCTTGTAAATGCCTTTAAGGAGTATAAGGATTGTAAGCAGAGTATTGAAGATTCTCTTGTTATGCTCGACGAAGAATCGGATGAAGAAATGAAGGAGCTCGCTAAGGAGGAACTCAATGACTCCAAGAAGCGTGTGGAAGAACTGGAACAGGAGATGAAGATTCTGTTGCTGCCAAAGGATCCAAATGATGATAAGAATGTTATCATGGAGATTCGTGCCGGAGCCGGTGGAGATGAAGCCGCTCTGTTTGCAGCTGAGATTTATCGTATGTATGTACATTATGCAGAGAATAACCGCTGGAAGGTAGAGCTTGTCAATGCAGAAGAAATCGGTATTGGTGGTATGAAGGAAGTTAGCTTTATCATCAATGGTCAGGGGGCATATTCCAAGCTGAAATACGAAAGTGGAGTTCATCGTGTTCAGCGTATCCCGGAGACAGAATCCGGTGGAAGAATCCATACGTCCACGATTACAGTTGCTGTTATGCCGGAAGTAGATGAGAACATTGATATTGTCATTGAGGACAAGGACATTCGAATCGATGTATGTCGTTCGTCAGGAGCTGGTGGACAGTGCGTTAATACCACTGATTCTGCAGTACGTCTGACACATATGCCTACGGGTATTGTGATTTACTCTCAGACAGAGAAGTCTCAGATACAAAATAAAGCAAAAGCGTTTGCTTTACTTCGCTCGAAGCTGTACGATCTCGAACAACAACAGAAGCATGACGCTGAAGCAGAGATGCGTAAGAGCCAGATTGGTACCGGAGATCGTTCGGAGAAGATTCGTACGTACAATTTCCCACAGGGACGTGTAACGGACCATCGTATCAATCTTACGCTCTATAAGCTGGATAAAATCATGAATGGGGATATCCAGGAGATCATAGATTCCTGTATTAGTGCGGACCAGACAGCAAAGCTTGCCAAAATGAACGAGAACTAGGAGTACCTCCGACTCGTAAAAGAATAACTATTGGATACCAGAAAAGTGTTGACAAGTAAACTTGGCAGATGTACAATGCATTTGACAAGTAAACTTGGCAACACTTTTTTAAATTAAAAGGGAAGGACAAAGAACATGAATAAAGAAGAAATTTTAGAATTAAGTCGAAGTGAGAACAAAGGTCAGGATATTTACGAGAATGAGATTGTTGAAAAAGGAAACCGTGTAGGTGTTATCCTTGCATGTGTATTGGCGACAATCTTTTTTATAACACAGATAATTTTGGGTGGTGGAACGAATTACGGGTTGTATGCCATTCTCGGGGCAATCTTTGCAGGTACCTTTTTAACAAAAGGAATTTACTTGAAGAAGAAGCATGAGTTGTGTGTAGCAATCGCTTATATCGTACTCACCATTTGCTGTTCCGTTGCTCATATTTACCAACTGTTCACTATGTATACGATACGGTAGGTAAATTTATATGATAGAAGACAAATTAGAACTTAAGAATCATTTAAAAGAGATACGGACGCAGATGAATCTGTCACAATCGAAGCTTGCGGAAATGGTTGGTGTGTCCCGAAATACGATAAGCTCCATAGAGACAGGACAATTTAACCCGACGGCAAAGCTGGCGTTGATTCTTTGTATTGCTTTGGATCAGAAATTTGAAGATTTGTTCTATTTTTGATATACTTAAGACAAAAAGAGACACAAAAGGACAGGTGGAAAGCGATA
>CAYZUC010000023.1:0-25185 GCA_964481705.1 uncultured Lachnospiraceae bacterium | reverse complement strand
TCATATTAGTATGAGGAAAGAGGTAATGAATGGAGTGGGCGGATACGTTACAGAAGTCAATTGTCTACATCGAAGGGCACTTAAGGGAAGAGATTAATATTGATGAACTTGCTCGTGAGGTGGCGATTTCCCCATTTTACTTACAAAAGGGATTTCGTGTTATGACAGGCTATTCCGTTGGGGAGTACATAAGATGCAGGCGTCTGTATCTTTCAGCACTAGAGCTGTCTACAACATCAGCTAAGGTCATTGATCTTGCTTATCAGTATGGGTATGAGACTCCGGAGAGCTTCACCAAGGCGTTTACCCGATTTCATGGGGTATCACCCTCTCAAGTGCGCCAAAATACCGCCGCAATTAAGACATTCCTGCCTCTGAAAATTAAAATCGTGATTCAAGGAGGTAATGATATGGATTATCAGATTGAGAAAAAGAGTGGGTTTAAGGTAATTGGGTTTCGACGACAATTCAGTATGGAAAACTCCTATGCAGAGATACCGAAGTTCTGGGGAGAGATTGCGGAAAAGCATTTTGGCCCTCTCCAACAGAATGGGAAGCCAATGACGGAAGTGGAAAAGGCAGTTGAAGAGAACAATATAGGAGAATTTGGTGTATGTATCGACAATGAGGGCGGTCAGGGGATGTTTAGTTACATGATTGCCGGTGAGTATAAAGGAGGAGACATTCCTGAGGGGATGGTGATTTATGAATTTCCCGATTTGGAATGGGCAGAGTTCCGCTGCGTGGGAAGGATGCCAGCCGCCTTACAATCAGTGAATACCAAGATTTTTCAGGAATGGCTTCCGGGAAATAAAGAGTTTGATATAGCTATGGGAGCAAATATTGAGTGGTACTCTATGGACGATATGGATTCACCGGATTATGAGAGTGCTATATGGGTTCCGGTTAAAAGGAAAGCATAATTTCGTATATTATAACACGCGTTATGAATATAGAACGTATCAGAGCAGGACAGGTTGTCTTGCTCTTTTTCACATTGTTATGGAAAGTATACTTGACATTTTGAAATAGGAGGTTATAATAATGATATGGAAAGCAAACTTTCCATTCTGAACTTGCAAGCAGAAAGTGATATCGTAGGCCGTAGAATCAATGGAGAAGCGTGACAGATTTATTCTAAGAACGCTTCAGAATGGAGGAACTGTTGTGAAGAATCGTTTGGAAGAGATTCGTAAGGAAAGAGGTATACGTCAGGAAGAACTTGCAGATGCATTGGAAGTATCCAGACAGACGATAGGTTCCTTAGAGAATGGACGATACAATCCGTCTATCTTGTTGGCATTCAAAATTGCACGTTACTTTAGAATGCCAATAGAGGAGATCTTTATTTACGAAGAAATGTAGTAACAGTAACATGTGATATTAATTAGATTTAGACAGAAGCGTGATTATTTATCTCGTATAGAGCAGAGTAAAACGTTTCAGAATGGAGAGAAAATGAAAGTAATAAAAAAGAAAATAGTGACAATGGTAGTTCTGATGTTTATATCTGTTATTCTGTTTGTTGTCAGCTTGAACATGGAACATGGTGATTTCATCAATGGATTCTCAGCAGGACTTTTTGGCGTGGCGCTTGCAAAGACAATTCAGTTCCTGTTAATGACTAGAAATGAAAAGATGATGAAGAAATTTCAGATTGAGCACAAGGAAGAACGGTTGATCATGATAGCAGAAAAGAGTGGAAGATTCACACTTTTTATTACAATCCTGGTTGAAATAGCAGTCGGAATCGTTTTCATGTTTCTTGACAAACAGATGGTTACAGTTGCCTGCTGTTGTGTAGCAGCAGCGCAAACAGTTGTGTACGCATTTATCAATTATATACTATCTAAGAGGTATTGATTTGAAAGAAAGTGCTATCTTACTACTATGATTTGTATTATAAATTAGCGCTTCTCGCACGTTGACAGTAATTTCCGATTAGTTTACAATAATAGTTAGTGGGGAATTAGGAGGATACGACGTGTCATCGGAAGATCTGAAACAATTACTTAGGCTAACACAAGAACAACTTGCCGAAGCAAATATGAAGCTGGAGATTCTTTTGGATAATATTCCAGGAGGTGTTCTCAGCTATGATGCGCAAACTGGGAAATTCGATTTTGTAAGTACGGGATGCCTTTCCATTTTTCAATGTACCGAAGAGGAATTTCGTGAGCACTATTACAATTGCTTTGATCTGCTTGTTATGAAGCAGGATCGTTCGAAGGTCAAAGAAATGATAGAAAATCAAATAAAGTTTTTTGATACCGTCGAGCTTACCTATCGTGTGAAGGACATGATGGATAATGTGATGTGGATTTATCACAAGGGTCGCTTGGTAAAACGAGACGACGGATCTGAGAAATTCTATGTGGTAATTAGTGATGTGACGGAGGAAAAGCTGGTTCAGGCTCAGCTACAGCAGATAAATGAACAGCTCTATATGGAGACAGAGCGTTACAAGCTGATAGAGGAGGCTGTCGATAATATCCAGTTCGACTACAATGCAATCCGAGATTCTGTAACAACATCAGTCAAGGATGCAGATGGCAATCGAAGGGTTATTACATCATATCTGACCGGTGGAGTGATGAAGGAAACCATTCATGAGGAGGATTTTCCTACCTTTTATGATATGTGGTGTCTGGCTATGCGCGAACCGACCAAAGGAGTTATGGAGTATCGTAGTAAGCTGCTGACAGAGGATTATGTCTGGTATCGGTTGAACTATGCAAGCTTTGCAGATAAGAATGACCGCGTTATTCGTCTTGTTGGAAGTGCGAAAGAGATTACCGAGGAGAAGGCAGAACAGGAAGCATTGAAGGCCAAAATTGAACTGGATGGTATGACAGGACTCTTAAATAAGGTGGCCACTCAGGTTTCCATCGAAGACTACATATCCAATTGTGATATTGGTATTTGCCACGCCATGCTGATGATTGATACAGATAACTTCAAATCCATTAACGATACCTTTGGGCATCAATATGGTGATCGAGTAATCAAATTTGTGGCAAGAGCTATCAAGGAGACGTTCCGTGAATCCGATTATGTTGGAAGGATGGGTGGAGATGAATTTCTCGTGTTCATGAAGCACACAACCCCGAATATCACAGAAGAGAGGGCAGGAGTCCTGAATAGAGCCATTGAGCACACATTTACACAG
Source organism: uncultured Lachnospiraceae bacterium (assembly GCA_964481705.1). Lineage (GTDB taxonomy): Bacteria > Bacillota > Clostridia > Lachnospirales > Lachnospiraceae > CAYZUC01. The sequence continues at coordinate 22,016 of CAYZUC010000023.1, read as the reverse complement.
GATGGTCAGTCGGTGAGTATCAGCTGCAGCATTGGTATAGCATATTTTGGCAGAGATGGCGAAGATTTTGATACGCTGTATAAAAATGCGGATTCTGCGCTCTACGAAGCAAAAGAGTCCGGGAAAAATCAATTCAGAATATATAAAGCGCTTGAATAAGCGCTTTTTTTGTGCTAAGATTTCAACGTTATAACTGATATATTAATATAGGTAGTAATTCTGAGAAGAGAGGAAGAAACAATGTTTTTATTGTTCTTTATGTTATGGCTTGTTTTCAACGGCAGACTGACGCTGGAAATCGCTTTATTTGGAATTGTGATTTCTGTAGGTGTGGTTTTTTTTATGTGCAAATTTATGGACTACAGTTTGAAAAAAGAATGGCTTTTTGTAAGATTATGGCCAAGGATGATTCAATATGGTTTTATCCTGGTATGGGAAGTTGTCAAAGCAAATTTTCAGACTGCCGGATTCATTTTAAATCAGAAGATTGAAGTAGAACCACAGATTGTTCATTTTCACTCTCCATTGAAGACGGATCTGTGTCGAGTCATTCTGGCTAATTCGATTACGTTGACTCCTGGCACCATCACGGTTTCCATGGAGGACGATGTCTATACGATTCACTGCCTGGATTCTGATTATGCAGAAGGGATGGAGGATTCCATATTTGTAAAAAAGCTTTTAAAAATGGAAGAACTCATAAGGAAGGGAGAAAACCATGAGTAGTTTGGAACAGGCTTATCAGGTATTATTTATTATAGCAATTCTGTTTTTTGCGATTTATATCATATTCACTTTGATTCGTGCTGTAATAGGTCCCAAAATCGCAGATCGAATCATGGCGATTAACATGATTGGAACTATGACCATCATGATTATCTCGATTTTGGCAGTTAAGATGAATGAGACCTACCTGGAGGATATTTCCGTTATCTACGCGATGATCAGCTTTTTAGCAGTTGTGATTTTAAGTAAAGTGTATATGGGAGTTCATCGTGAGAATCTGGCCAGACATCAGAAGGAGGATAATCAGGAAAAGGATACCTCGGTGGATGCGAATGCGAGTATATCGAAGGTGGAAGAAGAGATAGAACAGAAGGGAGAGATTTCATAATGGAATGGTTACGCTTTGTATTCGCGGCAATTTGTATTCTGGGTGGAATTATCATGGAAGGGATTGCTGTGTTTGGAATTTATAAATTTCGATTTGTTTTAAATCGTATGCATGCAGCTGCTATTGGAGATACGTTAGCTCTTTTGCTCATTACAATAGGACTTGCGCTAATAAGCGGTTTTACGCTGTTTACCTTGAAGCTCTTCTTGGTTTTGATGTTTTTATGGATGGCTTCCTCCGTGTCCTCTCATGTGTTGAGCCGTATGGAGGTTACGATTGACGAGACGGCAGTTCATAGAGAATGTGAGGTGCATGAAGAATGATCGTATTTATTTTCTTATTATTAGGATTTCTTATCGTTTGTGCGGTGGCGGCCTGCCTTCATAAGAACCTGCTGACTTCCATTGTTATTTTTATGGCATATAGCTCTGTTATGTGTATTATCTGGATTATTCTGGAATCTCCGGATCTGGCGATTACCGAAGCAGCTGTTGGAGCAGGAATCACCAGTGTTCTATTCTTTGTAACACTAAAGAAGATCCGTGCAATTGAGGAGGATTACCATGAGCAAAAAGAGGATTGATTATGATAAGACTCTTTACGGTGCAATTGAGAACTTCGTAAATGGGACAGACAGTCCTGCTACAACGGAGCAGGAGAGCGTACCAAAGGACAAGGAACATGAACACGTGACGGAGTCCTGGGATGAGTGGCTGTACAAACAGCAAATGATGGATAATGAAGAATTGAAGAAACGTTATGATAACTATGCTCAACACAGAGGAATTGAGATGTTTAACCGTTTTTATACTGTGTTGGCGATTGCGGTATGCGCAGTGATTATATTCCTTCTTTTTGTTACCGTTTCTTACTTGCCGGAATTCGGTAATCCTAACAATCCAATCAATAACGAAGTCACAGCCCGTTATATTGAACATGGACTTCAGGAGACCGGAACCGTAAATATTGTAACAGGCTTAATCCTGAATTACAGAGGCTTTGATACGATGGGCGAGACACATGTATTATTCATTGCTGCGAGCTGCGTTATGATTCTCTTAATGGTGACGGAGGAAAAAGCAAAGAACAATGCGGATGTCAACGACCGTAATTTTGAGCCAAAAAACGATTTGATTTTACAAAAGGTTGCGACTGTGCTTGTTCCGATTGTAATGATTTTTGGAATCTATGTTATTCTGAACGGTCATCTTTCTCCCGGAGGCGGTTTCTCAGGAGGAGCAGTCATTGGTGCTGGTATCATTCTCTATGTGAGTGCGTTTGGTTTCAAGAAGACACAGAGATTCTTTAATGAGAAGGTCTACAAGGTGGCTAAGGTCAGTGCACTTTGTTTTTATGTAGTCAGTCTGTCGTACTATTTCTACATGGGTGCGAATGGATTTGAAAATCATATACCACTTGGGACACCAGGTGCGATTCTTTCCAGTGGCTTGATCCTTTTTATTAATATTTTTGTTGGAACCGAGGTAGCGTGTACGATGTACGCATTCTATGCTTTGTTTCGAAAAGGAGGTCTGTAAAATGATGGGCCCAAATTTATTTACGAATTATTATGAAACAGTCGCAATGGTTCTCTTTGCCATTGGATTTACGACGTTGATGCTCCATAAGAATATGATTAAGAAGATTATGGGATTCAATATCATGGATACCGCAATCTATTTGTTTCTGGCCTCCAAAGGTTATATTGTTGGAAGAAAGGCTCCCATAATAGTGGATGGCGTGCAGAGCGTAGAGGCATATATTAACCCGATTCCGGCCGGACTGGTTTTGACCGGTATTGTAGTGTCGGTGAGTGTTACTGCGCTTATGCTGGCACTGACGGTTCGTTTATACCGACGCTATCATACGCTAAATATCGATGTAATATCCATGAGAGCAAAAAGGGAGGATATGTAGATGGAATTCATACAAAATTTCATGCCATTCAGCATCATCTTCTGTCTTGCTTCCGGTATTGTATCCTCAGCACTGAGTGGAAGAGCGGCGAAACGATTGTCCATTTTGCTAATTGGAACAGTTGGAATTATGTCAACCTGTCTGTTAGGATTTACGCTAAAAACCGGAACCTCATTTATCTATGTTATGGGAAAATTTCCTGCACCGTGGGGCAATGAACTTCGATGTGGAGTTCTCGAGGCGTTAATGGCATTGTTTTTCTGCGTTATTATGATGCTGTCTCTTCTGGGAGGCATGAAAGCTCTTGAGAAAGATATTGAACCCTCGAGAATGAGTCTGTACTTCATTATGGTAGATTTGATGCTGGCTTCCTTGATGGCATTGATTTATACCAATGATTTATTTACTGCATACGTTTTTGTAGAGATCAATACAATAGCTGCCTGTGCGCTGATTATGATTCGTACCAATGGGCATACGATGGTAGCAGCAACAAAATATATGATTATGAGTCTTCTTGGTTCCGGTCTTTTGTTGATGAGTATCTGTATGATTTATGATTTGACCGGCCATCTGTTGATGTCAAATATACAGATGAGTGTTGCAGAGATTGTAGCGAAGGGAGAGTATACCATACCGCTTACCGTTGTCATCGGATTCATGAGTGTAGGTCTTGCAATTAAGAGCGCACTTTATCCTTTTCATTCCTGGCTTCCGGATGCCTATGGCTATTCGACTGCTTCTTCCAGTGCGATTTTGTCATCCTTAGTAAGTAAGGGATACATTTTTCTGCTCATCAAGATTTTCTATCGTGTTATTGGTTTGAATATTATGGTTGATTACAGGATTACCAATATTCTGTTTCTATTCGGTATTGTTGGTATGATTATGGGCTCACTGTCTGCAATTCGTCAGCATGATGTCAGAAGACTAATTGCTTTCTCGTCTGTGGCACAAATCGGATATATTTATATGGGTATTGGTATTGGTAATGCTGCGGGAATGATGGCAGCAGTCTTCCACATGCTTTCGCATGCAGCGTCAAAATCCATGCTGTTCATATCTGCAAGTGGTTTGAGCGAGGTAAGTGCAGGAAGTAAGGACTTTACCGACCTGAAGGGCTCTGGTTATCGAAACAAGATTGCTGGACTTGGTTTTACGGTAGGAGCATTTTCCATGGTAGGTATACCGTTGTTTGCAGGTTTTACTTCTAAGGTTTATTTCGCGGAAGCAGCACTCACCGGTGGGAATACCAAAATGGAGATTGCTATGGTTACACTGGCAATCAGTACAATTTTGAACGCGATCTATTTCATTCGTGCGGTTATCTCCATTTATACGCCACGTAATGAACAATATGCCGATAAGAATTATCGTCCGGCGGTCACAATGGTGACCTCCATATTACTTTTTATTATACTAAACCTGATTCTTGGAATTTTCTCCAAGCCGATTGCAGATGCGATTATTAGTGGTTTAGCAATGTTTGGGTAGGAGGGGAGAAAGATGAATACTTATTTATTACTTGTTCCAATCCTGCTTCCGTTACTTGGTGGGATCTTCCTTGGATTTTTAAAGGCAGGAAACAGACGTGGTCTTCGCAATGGTTTTGTGGCTGTTATAACGATACTGACATTCGTGTCAGTAATTGTCTGTGCGGTAAATGACATGCCGGAATTACAGCTATGGAATCTGACAGATGAAATTCCTATTATGCTGCATCTTGATGACCTTGGAAAACTGATTTCAGTATTAACCTCTTTTCTGTGGGTGTGTAACGTTTTCTACTCCTTTGAATATATGAAGCATGAGAAACGGGAAGATTTCTATTTTAGTTGCGTACTGATTGCTTTAGCAGGAATGATTGGTATCACATATGCTGGAAATCTGGTAACTATGTATCTATTTTTTGAGGTGATGGCTTTTTCGACATTCCCACTTGTGCTTCACGAATTGACAAAGGAATCCATAGATGCAGGAAAGAAATACTTGTTTTATTCCCTGGCAGGTGCCTTTATGGGATTGTCTTCTTTCTTCGTACTGGCACACTTCTGTGAAACCTTGTCCTTTGTTCCGGGAGGAAGTCTTAATATGACATTAGTGTCAGAAAACGAAACCTTGCTATTGGTGGTAGTTTTCTTGGCTATTATCGGATTTGGATCCAAAGCAGGTATGTTCCCTTTACACGGATGGCTGCCTACTGCACATCCGGTTGCACCGGCACCTGCCAGTGCATTGCTTTCTGGTAATATTACCAAGATGGGGTTGTTTGTCATTGTACGTATCATTTACTATTTGGTTGGTGCCGATTTTATTCGGGGAACCTGGGTACAGTATTCCTTTATTGGACTGGCACTTCTCACGGTATTGATGGGCTCAATGATGGCATATAAAGAACAGATTCTCAAGAAACGTCTTGCGTACTCTACGGTATCGCAGGTTTCTTATGCATTACTTGGAATTGCGTTGCTAGAGCCGGTTGCACTGACCGGAGCCTTGATGCATGTGGTTTTCCATTCGCTCGTTAAGAATACTTTATTCTTGGCAGCAGGAGCTATTATATATAAAAGGGGGAAAAAGAAGGTTGGCGAGCTTGTCGGAATAGGAAAAGAAATGCCAGTCACTATGTGGTGTTTTACACTGGTATCCCTAACCTTGGTAGGAATACCGCCAACAAGTGCCTTTCTCAGCAAATGGTATCTGGCAATTGGCTCCTTGAATACTGGGATTCCTGTTCTTTCGTGGTTAGGACCTGTGACTCTGCTTATGAGTGCATTATTAACTGCCGGATATCTGATTACGATCACTATGAAGGGATTCTTCCCAGGAGTGGATTATTACGAGAAGCCAATACAAAAGACAGAGGCAAATGCATGGATGCTTGTTCCTATGCTGATTTTAACGAGTGGGGCAGTTTTGTTTGGTATGTTCCCACAGACACTTATTCATTTTATTGAGACGATAGTCTCTACTGTTTTGTAGAAAGGGAGGAAGATCATGAATCATTATATGTTAGCAGTTCCGGTTCTGTTTCCTCTGCTTGCAGGCGCAATACTTCCATTATTTCGTTTCCAGAAGAGAAGCAGCCGCAACATCTATGTTGAGCTGGTTACAATCATAAATGCAGTGGTAGTTTTTTGTATATTATGGAATCGTCCGGAAGGTACTTGGATGGTGATCAATCTTGCAGGTAACCTTGCAGTTACGTTTCATGTGGATGGTCTTTCCTGCGTATTTGCAGGACTGGTATCGGCATTGTGGCCATTTGCGACATTATATGCCTTTGAATATATGGAACACGAAGGAAAGGAAGACAGCTTCTTTGCGTTCTATACGATGACCTTTGGTATTACCGTTGGAATATCTTTTGCAGGGAATTTAATGACACTGTATATGTTTTACGAAATGCTCACACTGGTAACTTTACCGCTTGTTATGGCGGGTATGAGTAGAAAGGCGATTCTTGCAGGTAGGAAGTATATTTTCTATTCTATCGGAGGTGCGGCATTTGCGTTTATTGGATTTATCTTCATCTTTACCTTTGGAAATACGATGGATTTCGTCTATGGAGGAGTATTACGGGGAGTAGATTTGAGAGGAAAAGAAGACCTTCTCAGGTTGGTGTATGTCTTAGCGGTATTGGGCTTCGGTGTAAAAGCAGCAATATTCCCCTTTCATGGATGGCTGCCGACGGCGTCCATTGCACCGACGCCGGTTACAGCTCTTTTACATGCGGTTGCAGTCGTTAAAGCCGGTGCCTTTGCAATTATTCGTATTACGTATTACAGCTATGGTACGGAATTCCTGCGTGGAAGCTGGGCGCAATACGTAGTGATGGGCTTTGCAATTGCTACGATCCTCTATGGCTCAGGACGTGCCGTAAAGGAACCGCATTTTAAGAGAAGATTGGCCTATTCTACGGTAAGCAATCTTTCTTATGTTGTATTTGGTGCACTCTTAATGACGCCGGCGGGACTCGTTGGAGGTCTTTCTCATATGATCTTCCACGCCGTCATGAAGATTACATTGTTTTTCTGTGCGGGAGCAGTTCTATGTAAGACAGGAAGGCAGTATGTTGTGGAATTAGACGGACTGGGGTCTAGAATGAAGGTAACGTTTGCAACGTTTACCGTTGCAGCACTGGCATTAATAGGTATCCCTCCTCTTGCAGGATTTATCAGTAAGTGGAATCTTGGGACAGCAGCGATTATGGAAGGTAGTCCTATGGCCTATATTGGCGCAGGGGCGCTTCTGGTATCAGCACTTTTGACAGCTGTTTACATGATGACAACCGTAATACGCGCGTATTTCCCGGGAAAGGATTTTGATTATCATACGTTGGATGGTATTCAGGATCCAACTTGGCGAATGAAGCTGCCTTTGGTTATATTTACGATAGCAATTGTTGCACTCGGTGTTTATTCTGTTCCGCTGATTCATTTCTTTGAATCCATAGCGGAAGGAAGGTTATAGGAGGGAACGATATGTTAATTTGGATTGTAGCAATTCCCATCCTGGGAGCATTTCTTACGTATCTTGTAGGAAGATTCCATAAAACAGCTCGTGATTATCTGGCAGATTTGATTGTAATTCTCGAGGTGATAGTACTTGCATCCTTTGGCACAAAGATATGGAGTGGTGAAGTATGGTCCTATCAGCTTGCTGATTTTTGTGGAAGGGGTTTGTCCTTGAAGCTTGACGGATTTCGCTTTCTATATGGTATGGTAACGGCAGTTATGTGGATGATGACGACGATTTTTTCCAAAGAATATTTTCAATCGTATCGGAATCGAAACAGATACTATCTGTTTACGCTGCTGACCTTTGGAGCGACTATGGGTGTATTTCTTTCTGCTGATTTGTTTACTACTTTCATTTTCTTTGAAATCATGTCCTTTACTTCCTATGTATGGGTAGCTCAGGATGAAAAACAGGAATCTTTGAAGGCGGCAGAGACATACCTTGCGGTTGCTGTTATTGGCGGAATGGTGATGCTGATGGGATTATTCCTGTTGTATTACAACGTTGGTACGCTCGATATGGATCAGTTACCGGATGCTTGTAAAGCTTGTGCAAATAAGATGGGGCTTTATATAGCTGGTGGCTGTATGCTATTTGGATTTGGAGCAAAAGCTGGTATGTTCCCTCTTCATATCTGGCTGCCCAAAGCTCATCCGGTTGCACCTGCACCGGCCTCTGCGCTGTTGTCCGGTATTTTAACAAAGTCCGGAATTTTTGGTATCCTTGTCATTAGCAGCAGACTCTTCTTCGGAGATCAAGTATGGGGAACACTTGTGTTATGGTTGGGAGCGATTACAATGCTGATGGGAGCAGTCCTGGCAGTATTTAGTGTAAACCTGAAACGAGCACTTGCTTGTTCTTCCATGTCACAGATTGGTTTTATCCTAACCGGAATCGGCATGCAGGGATTATTGGGAGCAGAGAATGCACTTGCTGTACGTGGTACGATTCTGCATATGGTGAATCATTCCTTGATTAAACTGGTGTTATTTATGGCGGCTGGAGTGATTTATTTTAATCTGCATAAGCTGGACTTGAATGAGATACGTGGATTTGGTCGAAGGAAACCGGCTCTGATGGTCTGCTTCCTGTTCGGAGCGTTATCTATTGGTGGAATCCCGCTTGAAAGTGGGTATATCAGTAAGACGTTGCTTCATGAGAGTATCTTAGAGGGAGGACAGTTTGTTGTTGAAAAGATTTTCCTTCTCACCGGAGGGCTGACGGTCGCGTATATGACAAAGCTTTTTGTTGCAGTATTCATTGAGAGAAATGAGAATCAGGAAAAAATGGATGCGTCAAACAAGCAATACATGAATTTTCAGACTACCTTTGCTTTGGTTGGTTCCGCGGTATTGCTGCCAATTTTGGGGCTATTGCCGAATCAGGTGATGAATCCGCTTGCTTCCCTGGGGCAGGGATTTGTATTTGGAAGTGAACCGGTGGAAGCAGTTTCCTATTACTCTCTTACAAATCTTAAGGGAGCGGTGATTTCCATTTTGATTGGAGTCATTGTCTATTTTGGATTTATTCGAATATGTCTGATGACAGAAGGGGAAGATGGAAGAAAGGAGTATCGGAATTACTGGCCAGATTGGCTCGATCTTGAAAATTTGGTTTATCGTCCAGTGCTGCAGCATATGATCCCATTTCTTCTTGCATTTATTTGCCGCTGCTTTGACAAGCTGGTAGATGGAATTGTTTATTTTCTTCAAAAAGTGGTTTTCTGTGAAGCGAAGGAGCGCAAACCAATACCATATGGTAATCGTGTAACTTATTGTATCGGGATGGTTTTGGATGGAGTTGTATTTTTGCTGAATCATACGATATGCAGGAGAAAGCCGTTGAAACGTCGTTTTGTTGTTTGGACTACGAATGGTTATATGGCAATGGTGCGGACTTCCAGACTTGCAGCAAGGAGTGTTTCGTTTGGACTTATGATGTTTAGTGTTGGTTTACTGGTTACGTTAATTTACTTACTTAGTTCTTTATAGGTTCAGAATCTGTCTTTTTTATAAACATTTTGAGAAACACTGGAAATAAAACACATAACTTGATATAATAGAGTGAATTAACAGACTATTGGGAGGGATAAACATGGAGGTCGAGTATAGAGATAAGTTATTACGTATTGGAACATCGTTGGACGAAGCTCTGGATCGTTTTTTGGAGAATGAAGAGATGTATCTTAGCTTTCTTCATAAATTCACAAAGGATGAGAACTTTGAAAAGCTGCGAGAGAGTCTCGAAAGTGGTGACGTTAAGCAGGCATTTCATTGTGCTCATACGATGAAAGGAGTAGCTGCTAACTTAGGTCTTGACAGCTTATTGGTTCCGCTGAATCCCTTAGTAGAATCTCTGAGGGCAAATAGGCTGGAGGGTACGACAGAACAGTTTGTGGAGGTAGAAAAGAAGTATAAGGAAGTGTGTGAAGTTATCAACTCGTTTTAAGACGCATGGGGGACGACGTTTTGAAGAAAAAAATACTGATAGTGGATGCGGCGGAGATTAACCGGGCGATACTTCTACAAATCTTTGAGGAGGAGTATGAAGTGTTGCAGGCTGAGGACGGAGCAACAGCCCTTGCAGTTATGTACGCCAATATTCAGGATTTATCTTTAGTTATTATGGATATGAAAATGCCTGATATGGATGGTTTTGCACTTATGACCAGTGCGAAAAATGATCCTTTGCTTCATATGATTCCACTTGTTGTGGCTGCAGATAAGCTAAACAGTGCAAGCGAAATGCGTGCATTGGAGCTTGGTGCGGCCGATTTTATTATTAAGCCATATAATGTAGGAATCATCAGACAGAGAATCCGTAATATGATTGATATGCATGAGTCGATGTCCTATAAGAAAATCTCGGAGCGTGATCGATTAACAGGAATTTATAATCGTGAGCGCTTTTATGAAAGGACTTCCGAATTACTTCATAGTAATCCCAAACAGCCCTATATGATTTATTGCTTGAATATTGACAAGTTCAAATTAATCAACGACCTCTTTGGAACAACGGAGGGGGACAAATTACTCATTTATATTGCAAAGCAATTGTCCATGATGGTTTGTTCAGATTCTGTATACGGACGGTTAACAGCGGATAATTTTGCTGTATGTACCAGACATCCGGGCGAAGAGGGGAATGAGGAGCGGATCACAGAGCATATCAATGCGATTATGGATCGTTATCCACTGGCGATTCGTATTGTTGTTCGATGTGGATTTTACCTGATTCATGACATTGATATTCCCATCGAGATTATGTGTGATCGTGCCAATATGGCGATCATGGAGATTAAGGGCAGCTACTCCAAGCGATTTTCCATCTATGATGATAAGATACGTCATAAGATCCTGCAGGAGCAGGAGATTATTAATGAAATGAAGCGTGCTTTGGATGAGCAGCAGTTTGCAGTATACTATCAACCAAAGTACAATATGGAGACGAGGAAAATCATTGGTGCGGAGGCTCTGGTTAGATGGGTGCATCCGATTAAGGGTATTATTTCACCTGGTATTTTCATTCCCGTATTTGAAAAAAATGGCTTTATATCCTCTCTTGATACTTATGTCTGGGAGCGAACCTGCCAGGACATTCGTGACTGGATTAAGAAGGGGTATATCGTAAATCCTATTTCCGTAAATGTATCCCGAGCAGAATTGTATAATAACAATCTGTGTATCATTCTTCAGAATCTTATTCAAAAATATGCGATACCGATTCATTTATTCCAGCTCGAGATTACAGAATCAGCTTATACGGAGAATCCAGAGCAGCTGATTGAGAGTGTAGATCAGTTAAAAGCGGCCGGGTTTAGTATTTTGATGGACGATTTTGGAAGTGGATATTCTTCTCTGAATACATTAAAGGATGTGCCCGTTGATGTTCTAAAGCTGGATCTGAAGTTCCTCTACAATATGGATGAAAATATCAAGGCAAATTACATTTTAAAATCCGTAGTCCAGATGGCAAAACGTCTGGAATTGACTGTTATAGCAGAGGGAGTGGAGACAGAACAGCAGGCTGACTTCTTATTATCCATTGGTTGTGTTCGTGGTCAGGGCTACCTTTTTGCCAAGCCAATGACAAAGGTTCAGTATACAGATCTTATCTCAGTGAGAGAACGTGTATCTCAAGATGATGATGATGAGAATGAAGGTATCTTCAATATCGATGATGTCATGTCAAAGATTCATCGTGAGGATGAAGTGGAGTGGTATCGGGCAGCAGTATGTCAGATGCATGTTATGCTTGTGCAGTATGAGGTAAGAAATGATACGTTGACGCTATTTGACCTGCGTTCCAAGGAGAATGCAAATGAGTTGTCCAAGATGGAGATACCCAATTTCCATAAGGTGGTGCTTAAGGGGAGATATATTTATCCGGATGATATTGAGTTAACGATGCAGATGTTGCAGAGCAGACAGAATCAGACAATTCAGATTCGTGCGCGCCATTATCTCAGAAATAACGGCTATGTATGGTGCGAGGTGTCAGGGCGCTGGGTATATGATGAGGAAGACAGCTCGGCAATTCTGAATTGTGTCGTTCGAGAATTAACGGAACAGAAGATGAATGAAGCGATGTTAGGTCTACTGAATGCGATTGAACATGAGAACGACAGTGAAAAGCTGTTTCGCAGGGTAATACCACAGATAGCATATGCTTATATTCTTGGCGGTATCAGTATGTTTACTACTTCAAAAAAGTCACCCCTTATGCGTAAGGGTTTTCGATGGACACGTGACAAGGGTTTACAGATTATCGAAGATAAGGTACCACTTTCAGAAGGAGAACTTCAGGCATTGCGCGAAATGCTGGATGATAATCATGTTGTATCCTTCCGTCGCGAAGATGAACAGATTTCCCGCCATTTGCGTGACGAAATCTTTTTCCAGGGGGCAAAAACGGTGGTCATTTCTTCCATGAATTTGTCCGATGGAAATGACGGTATTTTATTGTATTTCAATATGGATACGCAGAGAAAATATGCTAATAAAGAAATGGTTGCCTTTGCAGAGATATCAAAGTGCATTGGTGAAAATATGAAGCGCGTTATGGCGGAACGAAAGAAGATTGAAAACCTTCAATTGTTTGAAACCGCTTTTCAACAGACAGCATTACAGATTTGGGAATACGATATTGAAGCGAAAACACTTATCTGTTCAAAATCTGTCCAGGAGGAATTCCATATTCCTGAGACCATTGAGAATGTTCCGGAATCCTTGGAGAAGTCCGGAATTATTCACAAGGATTTCATTCGTGATTATCGAGAAATGTATCACAACATTGAGATGGGAAAGGATGGCAGCTCCTTATTCAAATGGTTGTGTACAGACGGAGCGTTTCACTGGTTCAAGACCGATTACTCTGTCATAAAGGATGCCAATGACAGGCCGGTCAAGGCAGTAGCATTTGGAGAGAATATCAAAATGATCTATGAGAACCAACGACGCATGCTCCGCAACCTTCATTATCGTGATCCATTTTCCAGATACGCCTCTATCTTGTTTGAGGTGGATTTGACGGAGGATCGTTTTTTGAAAATCACCAAAGAAGAGCGAAGCGTCTTCCGCAATGCCAGATTTTCAGAAGGATTAAGAGATTATAGCAAAGCATATGTTCTGCCGGAGTATCGGGATGCCTTTCTCGAAATGTCATCATTAAAGTCGTTGCTTCAAGCATATCGGGAAGGAAAACAGTATGTTTCCAGCCTGTTTAAACAAAAGAATGAGGATGGAAGAGAGGTATGGGTCGATATCGTTGCCTATCTGGGATATCATGAAGAAAGTAAACATATTCGTTCCTTTGCCTATGTACATTATGTCAATGACAGTATGGAATGGATAGAGGAAGCGGGAATTACGTTCCAGGAGGATCCTCTTACAAGGGTAGCAAATAAGGAGTGCTTTGAGACCACCATACGTCATCTTCTATCACGCCCAGAGGATGAGACGGAGTCAGCATTGATCATAATAGACCTTGATGAATTTCGGATTATCAATGAGCAATATGGTGACCTGTATGGTGATGAGGTACTTGCAAACGCAGCTGCTATCATTAAGGCCAATATTCCATTACATTCTATGATCGGTAGAATTAATGGAGACCGATTCTATATCTTTGTATATGAATGTATTTCAAAATCCTTTATCTATCAGGTATCGGAGAATCTGGTCCGGAATCTGTTTGCTTCTTCCTCCTGTAATGGGAAGACAATCCAGTTAACAGCCAGTGTTGGAGTAACGTTTACGGAGGATTGTGGTAGGGATTATGATAAGCTTGTGGAAGGTGCCAATGAATTTGTAGAACAATTAAAATTTCATAAATGAAACATGGGGGACGGGGCTTTGTGTTTCATTTTGAGATGCCAAATGACAGTACTTGCCAGTGGCGTTACAAAATGAAACACAAAGCCCCGTCCCCATGTTTCATTTGTTGACAGATTGATTACTTTGCTTTAATATGTATTTAGCAATGCTAGGCATATAAAAGGTGGTGATTGATTGAATGCAAAATATGAACAGCAGATGAAAAAGGGAGTTTTGGAGATGCTTGTTTTAAATCTGCTCCGAGAGAACAGGAAGTATGGTTATCAGTTGATCAGTGAGCTTCGAGAGCAGAGTCATGAGATGTTGACATTGAAGGAAGGGACACTATATCCGATTCTCTATCGTATGGAGGAGGATGGTCTTGTAAAGGCTGTCTGGAGTGAAGCAAAAGGGAAAGAACCTTCCAGAAAATATTATGAGATTCAGGAGGATGGAAAGAAGACACTTTCCGATATGAAAGCATTGTGGGGAGATTTTTCCTGTATGGTGAATATGCTTTTAGACAAACCGTTATCGTAGTGAATGATATTAAAAGGGAATATGCGCAAAAGATGCGTAGAATGGAGTTAATGATGAATAAAGAATCATATGTAAAATCAGTTGTGAAAAAACTGGAATGTACAGCGGCACAGAAGAAACAGATATATAAAGAGTTATGTGCAAATATTGAGAGTGAGAAATCGCAAGGTGAATCATGGGACAGTATTGAGAAGAGAATGGGGACTCCGCAAGAGGCAGCAGGAGAATTCAATGAAAACTTTTCCGAGGAGGAAAGGAAAAAGGCGCGTCGAGAGAAGAAAATTCGCATGATTAGTATAATTACCGGTATTTTTCTTCTTGTTGTATTACTGCTTGTTCTGATTACACCAAAGACAATTCCAATTGAAAAAAGCAAAATATTCCAACAGGATCAGCTTGTTGATAACGCAAAACAGATTATCACACTCTTCGAAAACGAGGACTACACAACCATGATGGAAGAGTATGGTGCCGATGTTTTGAAAAAGTCAATCACGACACAGCAATTGGATGAGGCAAAGGGGAAGATTGCTTCTGAATGGGGTGAGAACATAGGATTTGGAAATGGCTATTGTGTGGAAATAAGTCAGCTTGGAAATCACTATGCGGTTGTTCAAATATCAGCATCCTATGAGAATACGAGTGTCAGCTATACACTGTCCTTCGATAGAAATGGAAAGCTCTCGGGATTTTTCCTCAAATAACAAGAAAAAAATGTCCACTTTATTTCCTGCTATTCATATGGTAAAGTGGTAGTAATGAGACTCCCTCAATTTCAGTATGAGGGAGTCCAAATGTATTTGTAAGGGAAAGATTGGAGGCAGAAGCAATTTGAGAGTTGCATGCATAGTAGTAGTTATTTGTTTGATTTTAATGATTCTATATTTGTTATCGATAATGCCCAGGGTTTTTCATAGACCGGATCGGAGTGCATTCGAACAGAAACTGTTTGCCCACAGGGGTTTACATAACAATGAATCCGACGCGCCTGAAAACTCCATGAAGGCATTTGCAAAGGCAGTAGCTGCCGGTTATGGAATCGAGCTTGATGTTCAGTTGACCAAAGATGATATTCCCGTTGTATTTCATGACTATACACTGAAGAGAATCTGTGACGAAGAGGGAAAGATTTGCGATTATACATTTGAAGAATTACAGAACTTCCACCTGAAGGATACAGAAGAGCGAATCCCATTACTTGCGGATGTTTTGAAGCTTGTAAACGGAAAGGTGCCTTTGATTGTGGAGATTAAGATTGAGTATACCGATACGAAGGTATGTGCGCTGGCGGATGAACTATTACAGAAATACGCTGGTGTTTATTGTGTGGAATCTTTTAATCCACTGGCCCTAATCTGGTATCGCAATCACCATAAAAGCATCATGCGGGGACAACTGTCTATGGTATATTTAAAAGACGGAGTTCACCATGGACCCTTGTTCTGGCTGCTGCAGAATCTGATGCTCAATTTTCTGACGAGACCGGATTTCATTGCATTTGATTGCTTGAACAGCAATACGCTTTCAAGACGTTTATGTCGCAGGCTCTATGGTAACAAAATGGCGGCATGGACGGTAAAAACGCAGAAACAGCTCGAAGAAATATATGGACAGTATGATGTATTTATTTTTGATAGTTTTATACCGGTATAGAAAGGAGATTTGTATGAAAGCACTTTTAATTATTGATGTTCAGAATGATTACTTTCCGGGAGGAAGCTTTGAACTAAATCGTGCGGAGGAAACGATGAAGGTGATTCAGGGACTGATTCAACAGTTTCGGGCGGTACAGCTGCCAATCATATATGTACAGCATTTAGGAAGCAGCACCTCTACCTTTTTGGGAGAAGGTACGCAGGGGGCAATGATTCATCCAGATATACAGCCGTTGGAGAAGGACACCGTTGTAGTAAAGCATCATCCCAACAGCTTTAAACAGACAAATCTGAAACAGGTTCTGGATCAAAAGGAAATTGATGAGTTGGTTGTGTGCGGTATGATGTCTCATATGTGTGTGGATACTACCGTACGGGCGGCAAAAGATTTTGACTACAAAATCACTGTGATAGAAAATGCCTGTACAACAAGAGATTTGAAGTGGAAAACGGAGATCATTCCGGCAGAGACAGTACATAATTCATTTATGTCTGCGCTGAGTGGTGCATTTGCGGATGTGGTTTCGTATGAAGAATTTACCTTGTAAGAATCTGACAATACAGATAATTACTTTCGATTAAACTGCAATATATCAAAATAAAACGTGTTGTATCTACGATTTGAACATGGTATGATTAGTGTATGAATTTTGATTTCTTTAATACGAAAGGAGAGACTATGAAAAAGGTTCTAGCAGTGTTCTTAGCAGTAGTAATGATGTTCTCATTGGTAGCATGCGGCTCACAGAGTGGAGGAAAGGGCTCTGATAAAGCAATGAAGGTTGCGATTGTAACCAGTCCATCCGGAGTTGATGACGGATCCTTCAATGAGGATAATTACAATGGTATTTTGGATTATATTAAAAGTAATCCTAATTGTACGGTTACTCCCGTTCAGGAGTCGAGTGGGGATGTAGCAGCTGCCGTTCAGGCAGTAGGAGACATTGTCGCAGATTATGATGTTATTGTATGCTGCGGATTTCAGTTTGCAGGTATTTCGACTATAGCTGAGGAGAATCCAGATGTAAAGTTCATCCTGGTAGATTCTTTCCCAAGTGATATTGACGGAAACGAAGTGGTGGTAGATAACATCTATGCAATGTGCTTCGCGGAACAGGAAAGTGGATTCTTTGCCGGTGTTGCCGCTGCACTTAAGACAACAACAAATAAAGTAGCAGTTGTAAATGGTATTGCCTATCCATCCAATGTTAACTATCAGTATGGATTTGAATGTGGTGTGAAGTACATTAATGGAGTAGAAGGAAAGAGTGTGGAATGCGTAGAATTACCTTCCTATGCCGGAACCGATGTGACTGGCGCGAATGTAGGCGGTAATTATATTGGAGATTTCAATGATGAAGCAACCGGTAAGGTAGTAGCTCAGGCACTTCTTGATGAAGGATGCGATATCCTCTTTGTTGCGGCAGGAAATTCCGGAAACGGTGTATTTACTGCTGTTAAAGAAGCAACTGGCGCATATGTCATTGGATGTGACACAGATCAATATGATGATGGAGCAAATGGTGACACGAATGTCGTTTTAACAAGCGGTCTGAAAGTTATGCATACAAATGTTACAAAACAGCTTGAGAATTATGCAAATGGCTCCTTTAAGGGTAAAAATGAGACTCTGACAGCAGCTACTGATTCTACTGGCTTTGTAAGTGAAAAAGGAAGATGTCAGCTTGATGATGATACCATTAAGAAAATGAATGATGCGTATGAGGCTATCAAAACAGGAAAAATTGTTCCGGCGGCAAACTTCAATGGAGAGACACCGGAGACATTTGCCTGGTAAATAAGGAGAGCATATGTCAGAGTATATTGTTGAAATGAAACATATTACGAAACGCTTTCCGGGAATTACAGCCAATGACGATATTACTCTGCAAATCAAAAAAGGTGAGATATTTGCCCTGCTCGGTGAAAACGGAGCAGGGAAATCCACCTTGATGAGCATTCTGTTTGGCATGTACGAACCGGATGAAGGCGAGGTTTTTATCCGAAATCAAAAGGTAAATGTTTTTTCACCGAACCATGCGACAGAATTGAATATAGGAATGGTGCACCAGCACTTTAAACTGGTTTCGAACTATACCATTGCTCAGAATATTATTCTGGGTATGGAGCCTATGAAGAAATCTCTTGGAATCTTTCCTACGGTTGACATAAAAAAGGCAAATCAAGAAATTGCCAATTTATCTAAACAATATGGTCTGGAGGTAGAGCCAACAGATATCATTGAAGATATTAATGTTTCAACACAACAGAGGGTTGAGATTCTAAAAATGCTTTATCGTGAAGCAGAGATTCTGATCTTTGATGAACCAACAGCAGTGCTGACCCCACAGGAAATCGAGTTTCTACTTGAGATTATCCGAGAACTGCGTAAACAGGGAAAGACCATCATCTTAATTACTCACAAATTGGAAGAAATTAAAAAGGTGGCGGACCGATGTGCTATTTTGAACAGAGGAAAGCTAATCGATGTTTTAGATGTCTCGAAGACAGATACCAAGACAATGGCAAACCTTATGGTAGGACATGAGGTTAATTTTGATGTACAGAAAAACGAACATACTTATGGCAGTGAAGTGCTGAAGGTAACAGAGCTGACTATTTATAATAAAACGAATTTTCCTGTGGTAAGAAATGTCACATTCTCAATTCGTAAAGGAGAGGTTTTTGCAATAGCTGGTGTATCTGGTAATGGGCAGGTGGAAATTGCTGATTGCATCGCAGGTCTCATGAAAGCAAGCAAAGGTAAAATCATTTTTAATGGGCAGGATATTACGAATAGCAGTATCCGAGAGAGGACTCTTGCTGGTATCTCATATATTCCGGAAGATCGACAGAATTATGGTCTTGTTATGGACTTTACCGTAGCTGAGAATCTATGCCTGAAGGAGTATTATCAAGAACCATATTGCAGGAAGGGAATTCTGCAAAAAGAGGAGTTAACGAGAAATGGTGAGGAACTGATTGAAAAATACGATATCCGTTGCGGACAGGGAAATGAGACCATTGTGCGTTCCATGAGCGGCGGAAATCAACAGAAGGCGATTATTGCGAGGGAGATTGAACTGGATTCAAAGCTTTTGATTTTTGTTCAGCCGACAAGAGGACTTGATATTGGAGCAATCGAGAACATTCATAAACAAATTATGGAAGAAAGGGATAAGGGGAAAGCAGTCCTTCTGGTCTCTCTGGAGCTGGATGAGATTATGAATTGTGCAGATACCATTGGTGTTATCTATAATGGGGAGCTTCAGAAGATTGCAGATGCAAAGGAACTTACGACAAATGAGGTCGGAGAATTCATGATGGGGGTAAAACAAAATGAAGCGTAATATATTCAAAGTAATTACCCATAAAACACTTGGAAATCAGAAGTATCAATTCTTGTCAATACCGGTATTTGCGATCATTGTAAGTCTGTTGGCTTGTGCTGTTTTAATAGGACTCACAGGGAAAAATCCCTTTTATGCATATTACAACCTTTTACAGGGCTCTGGAATAGCACCTAAGAATTCCTATGCATCACATAAGAACATGCTCACGGATTTCACGAGCTATCTCAATTATTTAGCTCCGATGATATTCGCCTCTCTTGCCGTGTTGGTAGCACTGCGTGTGGGACTCTTTAACATTGGAGTGTCAGGACAGATGCTGGCAGCAGGCTTCACTGCGTCTGTTGTAATTGGTTACAGTACATTGCCTGGGACGGTTGCAAAACCGCTCGTAATCCTGGTAGGCATTGTAGTTGGAGGATTTACCGGGTACTTAATTGGATTTCTGAAGGTTCGATTCAATATCAATGAGGTTGTGTCCTCCATAATGATTAATTACATGGTACAGTATTTCGTGAGTTTCTTAATCAATACTTATTACGTGGATCCAGTCTCCAGACAATCCAGAAATGTTTCGGATCAAGCGAGACTTACTTTCATGAATACGCCCATTGGTGATTTGAATGCAGATCTCCCAATCGGTATCATCTTGGCGCTAATTACAGCCGGCATTATTTATTTTCTTCTTGAAAAGACAAAAACAGGCTATGAAATTAAGGCCGTTGGCTGTTCCAGAAGTGCTGCGGAGTATGCCGGCATTCATGTGGGGAAGAGACTTTCCCATACGATGGCGATTTCGGGAGCTTTGGGGGGATTAGCAGGTGTTACCTACTATCTGGGCTATTATGCATCCATCCAACCCAAGGTGCTGAGTAATGCAGGATTTGATGCGATAGCAGTGTCTCTGCTTGGTAACAATCATCCATTGGGGATTATCCTGTCCTCTGCCCTGATTACCATCATTGGAAAAGGAAGCACCTATATGAAGTCGACATCCGGAGTTCCATCGGAGATAGCCTCAGTTGTGACCGGTGTAATTCTACTTTTTAGTGCATGCAACGCTTATATCAAGTATCGAATCAATCGTAAGGAGGAAAATAGATGAATCAGATAATCAGTGAAGGACTCTCTTTTGCATTACCTCTATTTGTTATGGCGATTGGTGGTATTTATAGTGAAAAGAGTGGAATTACAAATCTTGCGTTGGAGGGATTACAGGGATTTGGAGCATTTACAGGAGCATTTGTCGCGGTTTTGATTGCGGGCTTCTTTCGTGGAAGCTCTCAGGTTCCATTTCTTCTGGCTTTGTTGTTTGCGATTATTGGGGGAATGATTTTTTCACTGCTTCATGCGTTGCTATGCATCCGATTAAAGGCGAATCAGGTAATCAGTGGCGTAGTAATCAACATATTAGCGATTTCCATGACGACTTATCTGACAAAGCAGTTGAATACAAGCATCTTTGGGGAGACATCGGATAAGTTTGTTTTACAGGTTTCAACCAAACTGAGCATTCCGGGCTTGGAGACAGTGCCAATTTTGGGAGGTTTGTTTACAAACTTGTATTCCTTTGAGATTATCATCCTCGTCATAGCAGCAGGTGCTTGGTTTGTACTATATATGACAAAATTCGGTCTTCATTTACGCGCATGTGGTGACAATCCACAGGCTGTGGATGCAGCAGGTATCGATGTGGCACGGACGCGACTGGTAGCGGTCATGGTATCAGGTGCCTTATCCGGACTGGGAGGTATTTGTTTTGCTTACTCGATTTCAGCAAGCTTTTCTGGAAGCATTTATGTAGGTTATGGATATCTGGCCATAGCAGCATTGATTTTTGGAAATTGGAAGATCATGCCTACGCTAGGCGCCTGTTTGATTTTTGGGCTGGCAAGGTCGGGGGGATATCAGCTGGTACAGAAGCTGGGGATGCCAAGCAGTTATCAGGATCTTGTGATGATTCTGCCCTATATTTTGACCTTGTTTTTGTTAATTTTCTTCTCGAAGCACAACAGCGCACCAAGAGCACTTGGTATAATTTATGATAAAGGATCACGTTAGGAGACAGATATCTTTACGCATCACTAGTTACGATGATGCAAGCGATTTCTTGAGATAAACCATATCTACTAACTGTATGCCATCCTCAAACATGAGATGGTCATAGTTGTCTGTAAAGAAATTCTTTACTCGATGTGATTCCGTAAATCCGCAACTATGATAAAAGGAAAGGGAAGAGGGACAGTCACCGGTTCCCACATACAGTATGTCACAATCGGTTAAGGCATTGCATACATATTGAATAAGTTCCTTTCCATAGCCTTTCCGATGAAATCTTGGCATCACAGCTATGTTTTTCAATTCATAGCCTTCCTTTTCTTTTGTCACAACACATTCGGCTCTGACCTCATCGTCATAGAGAACATACATTTCTCCCCGTTCGAGATACTTATCAATCATAATCTCGGATTCGTCTGCTAAAAGAAGTAAATCCAAATAATCCTTTTTATTAGATGTAATCTTTTTTATCCTCATAGGTTCTCCTCCTGTTCTTACGATACTAGAAATCACATGGGACTTCAAGAAAAATCAATTTATAGAAAGT
>CAYZUC010000022.1:0-35948 GCA_964481705.1 uncultured Lachnospiraceae bacterium | reverse complement strand
AAGTGGGATTTCGCGAAGCAGATTCCATGTCCTGCCTCTAAAACTTCTGAGGCTGAACGCGTGATCTCCATTTCTCCCACATCTGCAGAATGTTTGATGCTATCTCTTACAAAGGTAAATGCAGCCTCCATATAAGCTATTGTAACATCTGCTTGATCTTCTGTTTGACTCATAGTGGCTTTTGACAAAGTCTTTTGCTGCACCAATTGTGTTGCCTGATTCATAAGCTGATTTGCCAGTTCCTGAATGGCAGGATAATCGTAGTTCAGGAATGGCGTGCATTCCAGATACTTCTGTATATCTGAGCAGTAAGGAGTTACCTTAACAATTAAACTCTTCTCTTGTTTCAAGTTCTCATCTCTTTCCGTAATTATGTAGTCGTGATTTTGGTATTTACTTAGGATTGTCGATACTATAAATCAATTTCGATAACTTGTCAATATTCCTAATAATATTGTAATGATAATAATACATAGATAGTCCCTGTCCCGATAGATAAGTAATAATGAAATAGCTTTTAAATTGAGAAAATAAACGATACTATAGAACCTATCTGCATCGCAAATAAGTAGTGACCGGTAAACCGGGTAGAATTGGAATCCTACATGTTCTGTAGAAATTCGTCAATAGATGTTGTTCTAACGGCCAATTTCAACCATTTTAATAACAACTCCTCATCGCTCTCTTTAAGAATGCTAGAGCGTATCTCGTCTGAAATATCACCTTTGTCCTCAAGAATAATTAGTATAGACTCTGTTATTCCTTCAGCCTTTCCATGTTCTTCCCTCTGATTCAGTAACTCCTCAAACGTCATATACCTCGCCTCCAATGCACGTTCACTTTTTAAAGCTTTTACCCTATTGTGCAGATTAAAGATCGATGGGTCCGTTATCTGTTGTACATACTCATCTGTACTGTTTTCCATATAACCCAGAAAGTTAATTAATTCCGATGAAACTTCATCACGATTCTTTCCCTTAGTGTTCAAAAATATCTTTCTCGTTTCATCTCCAAGAGAAAAACTCTTCTCTAAGCAACGTTCTTCAAACGTATAACGATACAGATTATGACCAAACGGATCGAAAGAACAAATAAAGATAATATAACTTGGTTTTAGCTGATTAAAATCCTCCCCTGGCTTCAAAGATGCTATATCCATCTCTGCCTGATAGTAACGACTTCTTTTAGGAAGGTTATTCTGATTCCTGTTCTGTGCTTCAATATTATAATGTACCTGAAATTCATCACTCGCATAGATATCAAATCTTACGCTACGAAAATCCGAACTGACAAAAACACTATGTTCGGCATGAACATTCACTTTAGGGAGTTTACTCTCTAGAATTATTTCTAATATCAGTTGACATGTGTCAGGATCTTCCAAAGCAGCCGCAAACAAAAATGCATTATTTAAATCCAATTGTTGAAATGTTTTTTTCAATGTTCCTCCTGTCAATTATCGGACAGAGAGTACTATCTATATGTGTATTATAACCGTAAGTTGGCACAAATGCCATAAAATTTTACCAATAAATATAAAATATATATGAACTACATTTTCAGTTCTTCTGCAATCTCTCGTAGTTCCTTATCCGTCGGGGTGCCAACCCTCCAACCAATCTTCTGACCATCATTCTCATATCTTGGAATCAAATGAATGTGAAAATGAAAGACTGTCTGACCAGCCACTTCATTATTATTCTGAACTATGTTAAATCCGTCGCAGTGAAGCTTGTCCGTCATCGAAATAACAAGTTTTTTAGCAAGACAGATCGCTTTTGATAGCAGCTCCTCCGGTATTTCATAGATATTTGCATAATGCTCCTTGAGAAGAATCAATGCATGTCCCTTTGTTGCTGGACCATTATCAAGAATTACCGTAAAATCCTCATCTTCATAAATCTTGTTTGTAGGAAATACTCCGTTTGCCAATTTGCAAAAAATACAATCATCCTTCATCTTTTTCTCCTTTACACCTTCTTGCTTCAATTACTAGTCAAATTTAAATACCTGATCCAGCATACGAAGAATCTTAAAATCACCCTTCACCTGCATTTCACCAGACATGAATGCTCTCTGGAAGGTCATTCTTGCAAAAATAATATCATTTAATATTTCGGAAGTCAGCTTGCAGACTACAACCGCTTCCTCAGTATTCCCATAGGCTATTGCAAGCTTCTCATTGCTTACTTTGATTATGAGTGGTTTGCTTTGTTCTTTGATTATTATTTTATAAATTGCCGAGAAATTGGCCTGCGGGATAAAATGCTTTTGGAAGTTTTTAATGAATTGTTCATTCTCATCAACTCCAACACTCTCAAGCATGTTTTTGAAGTGGCTTGCCAGTTCCTTAATGTCCTCTTTTTGTGTTTGTACATAGTTATCATCCGAAGCATATTTTGATAATTGCTCCGTCTCTTGTGGCGTCAAATCGATATTATGTGTTGCAGAAACCATCTGTTTCACTGCCTGATTACTACAAGGAAGACTCACTGTCTTTTGTGATACGGTACGATATAGATTTTCAGCCTTTTTTTCAATTAAGGAGGTATACTCCTGATTTAACTCAAACGAAGCAGAGTCCTTAATGTATCCACAGATTCCGCTACAGGGAAGTCCACCTATAATCTCCCAAGCTACGGAAAGATTCATCTTTCCTTCTCTCTCCCCATATGTAGTCGACATGACAACCGGACACATATAAATTTTGGATATTTTCTCTTTATTCCCATATAACCAACAGGCATCGAGGAATTCCATCATATATCCACCAATTCCATACCATTCTACCGTCGATGCAAGAATAATCCCATCCACCTCATTAAGCGTATTGGGTAAAGAAGTAATATTTTTTCGCAGTTCATGTAAATTGTATCGAGTAACTGTTACATTCAGTTCCTCTAATACCTGCTGCATCCGCTCGATTACAAAAACTGTCGGATCGCCCATGATCCCTCTTCCACCATAGTAGATATTGACCTTCATACTCTTTCCTCTTTCTATCAGACTAATATAACTGATTCACAATTAAATGGTTCAAAGATTATGCTCCTTTTTTCTATATAACAACATCGCTAACAAAACACCTGTAATCAACCCACCTACATGTGCTGCATTATCAATTCCCTGACTCGTAAATCCGGAGAGCAGACAATACGCAATCATAATTAACACTTTTAGTGTTGTCATCTCTTCGAGACGCCCATGATTACGAATTACCATCCATAAAAGGGCTCCGACTACCCCAAATACTGCCCCACTGGCTCCCGCAGATACAACATCGTTACCACCAATATAAGCAAACATCAATGAGAAACTACTCGCACCAATACCACTTAACAGATAAAGTATCAAATACTTTACTTTTCCTAAGGATCTCTCAACATTATCTCCAATAAAGAAAAGTGCTATCATATTGGATGCAAGATGCTGTAATCCAAAATGTAGGAACATACATGTAAAAAGCCTATAATACTGCTTTACATCTTCAAGTAAAGGGGGAAACATTGCCCCATGATCAACCATAAAGAATACATCCGAGGTAGAGCCCTGCATCTCCAAGTACAAAAACACTACAATGTTTATGATGATTAGACAGACATTGACTGGTGCAAAATTCTTGAAATACATACTATCCCCATAATAATGAGTCGTATCTTCAGAATCATTTCTGCAAACATCTCCATTTTGATGAATGTTGCTATCTTCCGATGCAGAAATACTCTCAAGTAGTTTTCTTAGACCATAGAAATCACCAACGTGTCCTTCATATACAATCAACCGGCGATATCTCGTATCTAAAATCCAACTCATACTATCTCCGGCACAAATACTTTTCACCTTGTCTATATCTGTACTCAAGAAGAGTGAAAACAATTTACAGTCTGCATATCCTTTGTTTCGAAAAAGTGTTATAATCTGCTCCTTAATATGTAGATACTGAGGTGCAGTCAGTTCTAAGCCTGGATGCGCGTCCACCGTATGCACTACAATCGCCTGAGATCCTACTATCATGTAATAAATAGAAAACTCCGGAAGCGATGAATTAATCTTTTGATAGCCATGTGTAATTAACAGATTTTCGACCATGCGGTCCATAATAATATCCCCAATCCGAAGCTATTTGCATAGTACAAATTTAACACTTCCAAAAGGGACTGTCAACGATTCCGATTTTCAGAGAATCGAACAAACATTACAATGAAACCGCTAAAAAGTGCTGCAATCACTCCACCAGCTACTATATAATCCTTTTGTGTTAGCCCGAACGACTGTCGGATAGATGGTTGAAGATTCATAATAAGATAAAGGATTACGGCAGTCACCACCAACCCTCCACATAACAGTAATTCCTTCTTGTCCGGAAACGCGTCGTCTACTTCCTCCTGTTCTTCCTCCACAGGTAGATAATATGCCTCTTTATCTTGACAATCAGAGCTTTCCAATAGTTTCTCCACTGAAATTTCCGTTTCAACGTCCGAATTCTCAATAATAAGGTATTTAATTAATTCTGTAGGATCGTACTTACCCTCTATAATATTTGCATCGTATTGGTAAGCCAGTTCTCTTGCTGTTTCCTCTTCATGATTCACGTGTTCCAAGAGAAATTCCGAAAGCTCCAAAAAATTATTCGTGCAATCCTGATCCATTCCCGGACAATAACAAAAGCTGACCTCTGTCCTATCATGATTCATATAAATACACTCCGGTCGCAAGATTAATGATCTGGCAGACAAAAGATAACTGGAAAGTGTTGACAGAAGGCAAGAGATACCATGCAAAATACAGATTAATTCTTGTTCACCTATCATTTTATCCTCAAATATGTGAGTAATAGGAAGCTTGGCCTGTATTTCGTAATAATACATTTCTTCACCATTCAAGTACCTTATATTTGCAGGTAATAGTCCGGGTAACTCAGCCTGAATAAACATTCTCTCTTGATATTGATTTGTCTCAATCTTCGGTTTCTCCAAGATCATATAGGATCTATTTCCATCATTTTGATACGATATTTTCATTGTTACTTACCCTTTTCCAAAGTCTTTTCTATTACCCTGCACTCCCGAATAAATTTGACATCATCAATTCTCTTTGCTGTGCTGGTAACCTTTATGGGAATATTGTCCTTTCCCATAGCTTTTATCAATCTTGTCCCTACTGGAATCATAACTGCACCTTCAATGGTCACTGAGATTTTTTGTCCAGTAATCTGTATGTCAGTTGTTTGATTCCTCACTGCAAGCAATCTATTTTCCAGTATCTCTTTACTGCTTTCTTCCACCTTGGTAAATACATCTTGACGGTTATCGATAATCTGACTTCCTCTTAACGCTGATGTATAGGCTGCTGCCTGCATCAATTGACGGTCATGAATAAAGAAGGAAAGATAGATTATTAGAACAAGCACCGTAAGAATAAACGGAAAAAGAAGCGAAGCCTCTACGGTATAAGAACCCTTTAATTTTCTACACATGCAAATCCTCCCTATTAACTTTGCTGAGATTTTTCCCTATTACGTGTATTATTTTCGATAGTTATGGAATGAAAGTTGTCACAAGACATGATAGAAAAAGAAATGGAACAAAAGGAATTTCATATTTTCCATTTACTTTTTTCAGGGTCAGTAGAATCCCTGCCCAAACTGCTGCCAGTAATAATCCTAATAACAACATTGTTATATTTTTTTCGAACCCCAGAAAAAGACCAGTTACTATGATTAGAAGCGCATCTCCAATTCCTATTGCACCTCTTGTAATACGGTTCACGATTAATAGAAAAACACCAATTAGTACACCACCAAGCTCTTCTATAAAAGAAACAGGTTTTCCAACCAAATAAAGAATCACACCTATTGCACCAAACAGAACCAGTAGCCTCATCTTTACTTCTCGATAACGAATATCTATGATTGAACTTATCCCCAACATGATCATAACTAATGATTCCCTTACCCCCATTGTTTCCTCCTTCGTTTCATGAAATAGTATTTTCTTTCATTTAAACACTTAGTATCACTATTATTACCTTATCTTCCACAGGTTTTACAAGGTGGTCTACCATTTACCTTTGAGATAGGGAGTGCAATAATATCTCTTTTTAAACCACTACAATTAATACTTGTATGATAACGGTCTCCATAGTCAGTAATATAAACAGCACCGTTTGCATTTTTATTTCCACAGTATTCACATGGATAGTATTTTGAACCATCTTTATTCCGCAATCCCGGAACATCAACTACTGTAATGGACTTTATTGTCAGATCTAAATGACTACAGTTTCGGGATTTGTGATATACAGAACCATCCTTGGTAATAAATACTATTTCTTCCTCTGTGTTGCGACTATTCTTCTGCGTATTGTCATATCCTGTCCATGCTCTCATACGTGCTCGATTTGTCATTCTGAAATCTCGTATCCCGAGAAAGTCAAAAGGTGTATCAACTTGATAATTTGCAACCAAATCAATCATGTCATCTTTTAGGATACTGGAACGAAAGTAATAGACACCACTCTCTTTGTTTTTCACAACATTAAAGTCCTGCCCATTTTTCTTTAAATCTTGTTCCACACAATTCTTTACATAGGTATGAGTAAACACAGCTCCCCCTATTTTTCCTCCCAAAAGTCCTTTTAACGTATCGGATTTTGCTGAAACATAAGCATACTGAGAAAGTTCCTTAGCATTCTGATGAAGTGAATTTTGAAGATTATTTGAGAAACGAACAGACTCTCCAAAATAGATTAACGTAATCATGGCAAAGAGAAAGACCGGCAAGACCAAAGCTGTCTCAACTGTGAGAGAACCCGGTCTGCCGGTGAAAGAAGCAAGACGGGATACCCTTTTTCTACTATAAGTGTCAATTTGCTTTTTTTGCTTGGAATTTTCAGATGTGTGAGTGAGAACACGAAGTGTATTATGTTGTCGGAGAGAAGTCCTTTCTTGTTTTAATTTGATTTTGAAAAAGGGCACCCTGTCTCACCTCCTTCTACCAGTAAGAGAAATCCCTACGTATCTTATATTTGTATCCCCTGCGACTAGTCAACTCGACTTCTGCTTCAATATACTCCATGCATCCATCCATACGAAAGAATTCGTTGCCGACTGTTCTTCTGAGGTTAAGTTCAATAACATCTATAGCTCGAAAAACCTTCTCTGTCTTATTTTGCAAATATAGGAATACCTGAAGGTATCCCGTATAATCGAGTCCGTTCTTAGACTCTTTCCCATCATCTATGTGTGACAGAAAAGAGGGCAGATTTTCGAGAGACAATATCCAATCTCCTGCCGTCTTGATCAGAGGTACTTTTCCCTCTGATAAAAGTGTTCGAACATCAATAACACTCTCCGCAAATGCCCATGCAAATAAAATGGACCATTTTAATAACTCAATCAGTAGTGGAAATCCCATTGCAGATGCTACCGCAACAGCTAAGGCCTCCGCTTCAGCGATTTTGCCTGAATCGCTGAACAAATATATAACATTCGCTGTCTCTCTAAGTAATAACAGCTTTTTTACTACACCCTTCAGGTTCTCCCTATCAGAAGATTTTCCGCAAAGAATATATTCCATTTCATATTCCAATGCCTCATGATTCATTGGCTTTGTATAACAGGAATACTTATTGGCAATATATGCTGTAAAAAGAAGTTCATTTATAAAGGAAGCATAGTCCTCCTCTATGTTTTTCATTCCATCACCGGTATCCAAATTTCTATGTGAAGCAAGGTCATTTAGTGAAAAGGACTTTTCAGATACATTTGTTGAATCCAAAACCAAATCCAGAATTCCGGATCGCGCTGCATTGACTCCATCTGCCGGATTATCCACCTCCACCGGATGTGTATTACCATTCTCATCCGGTGGGGTTTCCAATCCATCTAGGTCTCGTTCCGTCTGTTCTCTTTCCTGCGCAATATCTCTCGATCCCAGTCCTGAATCATGAAATAATTGAATGTTTTCGGCAAAACCGCTTACCAGACTTATTCCATACTGATCCTTCATCACACGAATTGCCTGACGTTTGAACACTTCTCCCTGATTATCTGTTGCAAGTGTGAACTGCGTAATATTTGCCTTTTCCGGATTAAGACCTCCCAGATCAACTCCATTCCATATCATCAGTCCCTTATTTGTATCGCAGTTGTATTCCATATACTCCCTTAGATGTTCACCGATATTTACGATATTAGGATTGGCTGTTCCATAGGAACTGTCGATGAAATACAGATCATAGCGATTTAGAAGCTCCCGATTGTACTCTGCAAATATAGAATTCATTCCCATATCCATGGCATTCTCCAACTGCATACGCATAGAACCCACAATAGCACTCTCAATAACTGCAAGGATTAGGGAACAGATTATGGTCAGTGACAAGCTCAAAAAAACCGTGATTTGACCTTTTTTCATAGGCTTCCTCCTAACTTTCGTATTGTTTTCTGTGGCGAATGACTAAACGGTTCCGCTTTGTTTTGTGATTTTATCGAAGATTGTATTTACGATTTTCGTAAGTTTATCTCGAAAAAGAATGACCAGACCAATCAGAACAACAAGAATTAAAATCAACTCTACAGTGCCTATAGCTTCCTCTTCCATCCAAAACGATTTTAAGAACTTCATTTCTCTCACCTCCTTTCACATTTTTGACTTGCTATCTACAATCCAAACGACAGAAATGCTGGTAATATTACTATAATCATCACAACAACTAACATCATTCCCATTGGCAGCAGGAGTTTTGTTCCAGCCTCCTCCCCAAGCTTTTTTGCCAGACTCTTTCTATCTTCAAAAGCATCTCGCTCCTCGGCTTCCATCATATCCAAAAGTCCTGACATTCCTTTTCGGAGATTCTGTGATAGCAGTGCTCCCAACTTACAATATTTTTGAATATGACAGCGTTCTCCGAACCTTGTATATACATCTCCCTCCGGAACTCCTCCCTGCATCTGTCTTACTCCAATTAACATTTCTTCATAAGCGAATCGGTAACCCAAAACCTCTCTTCGCTTTTCATATTCAAGAGCAATTTTCTCGAATGCACCACGAATTGTCATTCCCGCACCTAAGAAAAGCGTAAGTTTGCTCACAATCTCTGGATAATCCAACATCATCTCCCGTTCTCTCTTTTGAACCTCTCGATGCAAGTCCTTATCCTTTCCTAAGAAGATAAAAACAGAACTAATCAGAACGATTAGCAGGATTACCATATTAGTCATATCAGGTGGTGTAGAGTATGTAATCCGTTCTCCCTCTACACTCTGTGGCAATACCATTTCCTGGTTATGAATGGTTTCCTTTTGATACTCCTCAAGTTTTGACTGAATCTGAGCTATTGTTTTCTCAATCCCACTCTTTGGCAATGGATAAACCATAACGTAAAAGCTATGTTGTCCTTCAAATTCGTGATATTGATATTCTGCCGTGAGCAGAACCGGGGTCCCTTCCGGTTTCAGATTCTCTGTCTGAAGCTTACCGTTACTGCTCATTACCTCATAATCATCCAGCTTCCAGCTGATATCAACAGGATAATCCGGAAGCGATGTTACTAGATTTAAATCGTAGCAGACAACTGACAATTGCTCATTTTGTCCCAGGATTTCCTTTTCCAGTTTAGAAGAAATCCCATCAAACAAATCCACGATCTCTTCAGAGGTGTATTGTCGTTCCTCTACTGTAAACGGAATCGACTCGGGTAACTTATCATCACCCACAGAAGCTTCCAATATGACCTCTTTTGTTCCTTCACCATAACTATTTCTGGAAATCAAATATCCATTTTGTATTTCACTCTGTCCCATTGTGAACAAGGCCAACAGTAATCCAACAATGTTTCCAACAAATAGTGCCATAAATGCATATCCTGTTTTCTCTGCATAATAATGCTCGACACGGTCACTTACATCCTCTGTCGGATACAGCAGACGCATATTTTGTACCACCAAATCATATCCCATTTTTTGGTTTTTCCCTATATGTCGATAGAACCATAATCCCAATCGATAAAACAGCAAAAATACTCTCTTATTCTTCGGATCCTGCTTACCCCTGATTCCTACTGATACCAAGAATCCAAGTAAAAACAGCACGATCAAAGCAATATGTATAATAACTCCGTAATTCATACGACCATCCATTCTGGTTGAAAATCACTAGATAAAATCCTCTAACCTTTAACACTATACTTCAATATGAATCATTCTCTTTGACAGTAAAAAAGCTGATATGTACAATAACAGACTAAATGTCATAATGACTACACCTAGTACATTGTGATATAAAACAGACAGAAATCCAGGTGAACTGACTTCCATATAGAAAATAATCAGAAAGGGAATCAGATTCATAATATTCTGCTCCATTTTCTTCGCACTGATTATGGTGTCAATCTCACGCTTTACTTCTATTTTCGCGCTGATGTCACTGGCTGCCTTTCGAATAATGGCATTCAAATCACCTCCACTTCGCTTAGCCACAACAAAAACCTCCGTAAAATCACGAATATCAGCTACACCACTTCTCTCTGCAAAGTCTTCCAAAATATGTTCCAGCGTTTCATTTGTCTTAAGACGTCTTTCTAAAAGCTGAAATTCAGTAACTATATATCCCTTTTTCCCATAGAGCACTTCTAAGTCTGGAATTGCCGATATAAATGCATTTTCTATGGAGTAACCAGCTCCAAGAGCTGCTCTTACTGACATAATTGCCTCTCGGAATTGAAGATTCAATTCACTTTTTCTCTGATTAGCAAGCTCCCTTTTTTTATTCTTTAAGAATAACCACGCTATGGGTAGAAAAATGAGAAATGCAACTATACTTCGATAAAAAACATAGGCAAGTAATGCCGCAATTCCAACTCCCTCGAAAGAGTACAAAATAACTTCACGAATCGATAATGTATAGGACTGATACTTTATTGCCTTCATCTATTACTCCTCCTTTTTAAACCCAAATCGTTCCAGCTTCTCGCAATGAATCAGCTTTCCTGTCTGAATCAGTCCCTGATCGGTATATTCATAAATGGGATGTAGTAGTATCTCATCATTCTCATACCCCATAATCTCCGTAATCTCCAATACCTTTCGACTTTTATCCTTCATTCTTCCCAGATGAATAATGATATCGATACCTGATGCAAGCTGTCTTCGTATTGCTGGTAATGGAAGTTCAATCCCCATCAAAATCATTGTCTCCAATCGGCTCAGCATATCTTTTGCACTATTTGCATGGCCTGTGCTTAAGGAGCCATCGTGCCCTGTATTCAAGCACTGAACCATATCCAATGCTTCACTTCCACGAACCTCCCCAACAATAATGCGATTAGGTCTCATTCGAAGACTGGATTTAATTAAATCCCGTATTGTTATTTCCTGACAACCTTCAACATTTGCATTTCGTGTCTCCAATCGTACTAGGTTTGGAATTCCCTGTATTTGCAGCTCCGCACTGTCTTCAATAGTGATAATTCGTTCATCCTTTGGAATATAATGCGATAATGCATTTAGGAAGGTGGTTTTACCAGAACCGGTACCACCAGAAATAAAGATATTATAACCAGCAATTACTAGTTTTCTTAAGAATTGGCTACATTCCTCTGTTAACGCTCCAAATCGAATCAAATCTGAAATTCCTATTGGATGATCCGGAAATCGTCGTATCGTGAGAATTGGACCATTCAATGCTACGGGTGCCAAAACAACATTAACACGAGCACCGTTTTCCAGTCTTGCATCCACAATCGGCGAAGATTCATTAACTACCCGATTACTCTTTGCTACAATTTGCTGGATCACATCCTGCAGTTTCTCAATGGAATCAAAATTCTTATCCCATTGCAGCAAATGTCCTTCCCGTTCGATAAAGACAGATTCAGTCCCATTTACCATAATCTCTGTTATTGTATTATCGTCTATCAGTTCTTGTAAGATATCAAGCTTTCTTATTGCGTAAAACAGCTCCTGACGCAATTTCTTCTTGTCTGTCAGACTTAGATACTCATGTTTTCCACGTCGCAAAATCCTTTCATCAATCATATCCCCGATTTCTTCATCCGATACTTCTCTGGATAAATCAATCTTTTCGAGTATCTCTTCCTTGATTTCTTTTCTAATCTCATGATAACGTGATGATTCTGTCCTTTGCTTCATCTGGTAATGTGATGCTTCTATCATTTGATCCACCTGATTAACCATGATATTTCTCTTCTGCATCGATTAGCTTCTGTACATACTTTCCCAGCTCTGAGAAAACCAATCGATCCGGCCCATACTCTATGCCCCTGAAATAGCTAAAACTCAGCTTTCTCGTCTTATCCAATACATCATCATATTCCATGATACGAAGCAGAGCTTCGTACTGCTCGAGCTTTGCATAGGATACACCATCATCTTTTGTTGGTGTATAAATCTTATTGCACATACGCAGGATATCAAAGATACCATCCACTGCCTCACCCAGATCCAAGATGATGACTTCATAATTACATTTTTTTAACTCTTCTAAAAAAGTAAGCCACTGATCCCGTTGAATTTTCTTGATATCCAGTGAACAGAATGCTGGTGGAATATAATCAAGTCCTCCAATATTCTGAACCATGCTTGCAAGCTTCCAAATAAAGTTTTGCTTGTTCTGACTGATATAGTACATTAAATCTGACATGTCTGTCATGTATGTCGCCTGAAATAAGGAATTAAAACCGGCATACTCTTCTAAATTGATATATAAGACCCTCTTTTTCTTTGATAACAGCTGTCCTAATGTCAGTGCAAAGGACGTCTTCAGAGCTCTTTTTACCGGTGAGTAAATACCGATAATCTCTACCATGGACTGATCCACAGATACTCTACGATTCTTGAAAACAGTAGACACTTCTGCGTAGTAACACATAACCTCTCTCAAGATATTCTCTGTGGCCTGATACTTATAGATGGTTCGATGCCCTCCTTTATCTACAATATTGGTCTCTTCTGACAAAACAAATATTTCTTCTGCTCCCAGATCCTCAATCTCTTTAAACACTGCATTTTCCGATATCAGTAGAACATCAATTTTTGTTGTTCTTGCAAATGCAATCAGCTTTTCCCGATCTGTAAATGCATGAACCTCAAATGGAACTGTCTGTTTGAGGTTCAAAAAGTCCATGAGTGAGACTGCATAGTCTTCCTCAAGGTCAAATACTGCTAATGTACTTTTGTTCAAATCCATCCCTCCTGATAAATCACCACACCAATGAGAATGGCGACTGAAAGCGGAATTACACCGGATTTGTCCATCTCACCACGATAGTATGGTATTAATCTTCTCTCTGTAAAATATTTTGTGAAGTATTCGGCCAGATATTGTAGCCTTTCGATGAGATTTCTCTCAATAAGAATTTTTGCAAGTGACAAGACACCACCTGCTAGTAGAATCGGTAGCAAGCTATAGAACAAATCTGCTGGGCCAAGGAAAATCCCGACAACGGACAGTAGCTTTACATCGCCTGCTCCTATCATATGAAAATAATAGAAAATCCCGAGTGCTGCTATGGAAACCAGAATCCCGAACAAGCTGAATGCAATTCCGGATGATCCTCGAACATGGATACTGATGGCAAATCCCAGTAAATATCCTGTTATAATCAGATAGTTACGGACTTTTAAAGTCATGGTATCCATCATGGCAGCAATCAGTAACAAAACATATAGTACCTGATTACTCATTGTGCCTCCTTTATCGTAAGGCAAATTATAATATAGGTTTTTTCATTTGTCTACACCTCAAAACACTTTTTTCCAATTTTGTACTTTTTCACAATATTTTATACCCAAGGTATCCATAAAGCACTGCCAAACCAGGTAATCCCAAGATTCCGCATGTCAAAAAGCTAATGCAATTGATTCCTACACGCAACATAGGATACCCCATCATTGCTATCCCTTGATTCAGTAAAATTGCCGCTCCCATGCCTAATACTCCCCTCAGCAAAAACTTTACCAGATACCAGCTCTTTCTCTTTAAGAACCCAATCATAAGAACCAGCACGCAGCTTCCTCCTATCAAAGCCATCCCCATCACATCACTCATTCCCTAAACCTCCGACAGAATTCCTCTCTCCAATCTATGTTTACCCTTCAAAAATATTCCCATTTTAAGTATATTTTACCAACCTCTGACCATACTATATACAAAGCCCTGTGCTTCGTGTCCCCGGCCCGCTCCAACGAGAAATGGGAAAAGGGGACGGGGCTTTTGTTTCAAAATCTTTTTTATTTATCAAATTGTAATCATTACTTATTTTGCAACAAAAGCCCCGTCCCCTTTTCCCATTTCACGATTCTCATGTGTGAGAAGGGCGGGCTGTAGGCATGAAATGCAGAGCATAACAATGTGTGATGTTTTGGAATGGAGGCAAATTATGTTTGATCGGAAAGTGATTACACAGGCAGAAAAAGAACGCGAGCTTCTGTTATCTGATATAGCGAAAACAAAGGTCGCGCTCCATAGTGCGTATTCTAATTTTGATAACGTAACAGACCCTGATTTGATTGACTGCTACATTTATGAGATGAATGCAATACAAAAACGATACAAATTTCTACTTGAGAGAGCAGATCATCTATACACAAAAACCTCTTGAGAGACCTGCTGCCCCAATATTTTCATTGAGTGTGGTTTTTCCATAGGTAAGTCCGGCATATACCGTCTGCGTATTTTCCATGACTGGTTTGCTGTCGTCCTCCTTTTGGACCTCCGAGAAAGAACTATGGAGGGATTTAATAATCTTGACCGCAGAATCAATATGGGAAGTATCCTTTTTAACAATAGCCTGTACCAGTTCTCTATTTGCAAAGGTATAAAGCTCCATTAAACGATACGAAATCTCGTAATCAAAATTCAACGCATCGATAAGCTGTGCAATGCAATTCTTTGCCTGTTTGATAGAAGACTTATAGTCATCCATGTTATCTTCTGCAAAGCTTGTTTTCGCATCTTCAAGATAAGATAATGCGATTTCGTATACGATTACAATAATTGCAGTACGGTTAGCCTGTGAAATTTTTAAGGTGTACTCCTGTTTTAATTCATTCGTCATATGATTTCATCCTTCCTTTATCTACTGCAATAATTGTAGTGCTTGCTGCGGAAATTCATTTGCCTGCGCAAGCATGGATGTTCCGGCCTGCTGTAATACCTGAAGTCTGGTATATTCGGTCATTTCCTCTGCCATGTCGGTATCAACAATTCTTGAATATGAGGAAGTCATGTTTTCACTGGTGACATCCAAGCTGGCAATTGCATGATCAAGACGATTCTGATAAGCACCCATCTTGGAACGAACCATAGATGTATAGGAAAGCGCTGATTCTAGCTGACCTATTGCCTTTTTTGCACCTGCTATAGTTGTACAGTCAATGTCTTCTAAATCCATCTTCTCAAGAGATACTTCCGGTATGGAAAGTGCAATAACCTGACCTTCATTTGCTCCAATCTGGAGTCTCATGGCTCCAATTCCTGTAATATCTGTATTAACTGCAAGTGTGTAAGGTGTTGCATTACTTACATCTGACATATCCAACCGAATCTCTGTTCCGTCCAGTGCAGAAATGGTGAGGATGTTTCCTTCCTGACTAACCTCTGCATTAGGAGCAATTTTGTTCAAGTCTGCTGCCGGTATGGAGAAGGTTCCGTCTGCTGCTCTTGAGATATTAAGCGCATATTTATTTGGTCTTGTCTCATCGCTATAGTATTGAACCTTAACCTGTACATTGTCGGTATAGCCCTTTAACTCAAAGCTTCCGTCGATAAGTGACTGTGTATTAAATTCGGTTTCCTTTGCAAGTCTTGTAATCTCACTGCATAATGCGGTTACTTCTTCTTGAACAGCCGCACGATCTGCAGAAGTATTTGTTCCATTTGCCGCCTGTACAGCCAGCTGATTCATTCTCTGAATCATCGCCTGTATCTCAGTCAGAGCACCTTCTGCTGTCTCGATTACCGATATTCCGTTTGTTGCATTATTCGTTGCCTTTTCCAAACCATCAATCTGTGCTTTCATTTTGGTAGAAATAGCATAACCTGCGGGAGCATCCCCCGGTTTGTTGATTTTATATCCAGATGAAAGTTTTCCAATTGATTTTTGTAACTGATTTTCACTTCGTAATAAGTAACTGGCTGTTAGAACCGCTGTGGAGTTGTTGTTAATTTTCATAGCCTGCACCTTCCTTTATTGTTCTCGAATGGCTTCAATAAATATCTTAGCTGTCTGATACAATTCCTTTGTATCTGTTTTTGATTCTTCCTTGATTTGGTCTGTTCTTTTGTCTCCAAATTGATTGATGTCTACGGAATTGCTCTTGACTACCGCAAGATTCTTCGTTGTCTTTCCCACCTTTGAAAGTTTCTCTGCTATTCTTTCCTTCACCTCGGATAATTGCTCGGTTCCTTCGTTACTGCTACACCCGATAACGCCCTCCACGGAATCCTTTTTTACCCGGAATTTTGCTGCTACGCTTCCAAGTTCCTCCGTGTACATGGTCGCCTCTACTTCACCTTCTCCATTCCCATGGATGATTTTGAGATTGATGGATGTCATCTCTCCGTCTATTTCTACCGGTACCTCATAATTCTCTTCCTTTGCCAGATTTCCTGCCAGGTGAAGCTCCTTATGAAGCAACTGTAACTGGCGTAAATCAAGGGCTTTTACATCCTGTGTGTCCATCGCGAGATTAAGTATATCCGTTGCCGTTGCCTGTAATTCCTGATATGCAGAAATGGTACTGTCCTCATCCGTCATATCATCATAAAGGTGCTCGATACTCTCCTCCAGCTTCTCGCCGGCTTCCTGATCGGATACATTCTTTGTTCGTTCTTTGATTCCTTTATAAAGGGAACCTCTCTGATTCATCAACTGCTCAGCCGCTGTCAGATTATCTGCGGTAATTGGCTGGTTAAATTCAAGCAGAGAACGAATTATATTGTCATCCACTCGCATAGCCTGTCGGATTTCTGCAGCCTGTTCCTCTGTCCATTCCTGCTTGATCTGAGCATTTTCTTCGTTGTTTCTTACTGCACTTAACAACTCATCAATAGTAGTATCGGCTGTTATTCCCATTTGCGATAGCTTTGAAGGGTCTAATTTACTAAAAATCTCTTTTGCTGCCTCTCTATAATACCTGCTTTCCGAAGACTGTGAATCATTAAATCCTGCGGAAATTTGCTCGAGAATTGTCGGCTGGTCAGATTTTACTGCATCCAATCCACCAAAGGTATCGTCTACCTTGTAGTTCATTCCTGCGCTTTTTCTGCTTTTTCCTGCTGTCAGCAGATTCTTCATCGTCAAGTCTGCATTCTGCTGAACCAAACTTCCGATTGCTGCTCCATCTGTTTTTTCAATTTGCCGGAATAAACGATAGATTCCTATGTAAGCATCTCTCTCCTCTGCTGAGATTTCCTGATTTTTTTCCAGCTTCCACAGATATTCGCTATACTTCGTGCTTTCTTCTATATCCCCGGATTGCATGTCTTCCACTATTTCACTAAGCTTGCTGACATCCTCCTCCAAAGGATTGATGTTCTCACGAATCAGCTTTAGAGTATTAGCGGGTGTCATTTTATCAATGAAATGACTGACCTTTTGTTCTGCCTCTCGTACCTGTTCGATAGATTCCTTGGAAATTTCCATCTGATTATAAGCCAGGATACGAACTGCCTTCTGATTATCCTCTGTAACCTCCATACCGCATTCTTTTAGGATATCATCCACATTCCGAAATGCCTTTTTCATGGAATCCCCGAGGTCGGTACGAATCTCTGTCTTTAATGCTTCGTAGGACTGGTTTGCTTTATCATAAGTACTTTGAAGCTCTTTACCTTCTCGATAAACATCATTTAATGTAATGGTGTCTGCAGCAGAAACCTTTCCGATCATAGCAATTGGCATAGATTTGATTTCGGCTACTTTTTCTGTGGTTTCCTGATAAAGTGACACTTTTTCATCAAGATTTTCCGTTTTCTCTCCACCAAGTAAGGTCTCGTAATACTTGTTTTCCAGCTCCTTGAGTGAATCCACAAGCTCTTCCAGCTCTTCTGTCTCCACTGCAACTCCATTTTTCATCAAGCTGTGATTTGCTTCCGTCGTCATTTTGAGTCTTGTCTCTTCAAGAATCCTTTTGGATGTAATCGGCAATAGGGAAGCCTTTATGGCATCTTTTCCTTCTGATAATGCTTGAGAAATGGAATCCATCAGTTCTTCTGTTGAAAAAGGAATTTTGATGCTTTTTAAAGCGGTTAGACTCCTCAAGGTATCCACAGTAAGTGGAATTCCCTTTTCCACCAGCCATTTGGCATCTTCCATAGCATCTGGATCAAGGCCTGCCTCTTCGATAACTTTTTTCATCTGATCTTCTATCTGGGTAAAATCAAGTTCATCCGCTTTTTTTGCATAGTACCCGCTGGTATCATCCGCGTAATATCCGCGGCCTTGCTTATCCCCCAAAGTCGGTGTGCTATGTTCTGCAAGATACGTATTTTCAATCGTTGGCTCGAGTTCATTTTCTATCATATACTTCTTCGCACCATCAGAAAGCTCTGTAATCTGCTCTGCCTGATCGAGTGCCTTGTTTGCCTGGTCTAGGTTTTCCTTTGTAACCGGCAAATCATGCTCTTTTAATTTATTTTCAATAGAAATAGCTCGTCCCTTGTTTCCTGTGACTGCTTCCAATGTATCTGCATCCACGGTATCGGTATAGCCAGCTACCTGAACACCGGCCTCTGCAAGTGTTACCTTAATCTCATCCACTACCGTAACCGCTTCTTCCACAGGCATTTGGCCTGGTTGATATCCTTCTTCCTGTAGTTCTTTAAAATCTTCTGTAGACAAAGAATTAGACATGACCGCCATATAGTTATGTTGCAGGGCTACGTCATTTAACCCCACTTCCTGCATGCATTCTTCTTTGGTCTTTCCATGACCTCCATATGCTGCGTTATCCATAACTGTGCCGGAAATGTCTAATTGATATCCACTGAATGCTTCCTGTTTTGAAACATTTGTGGTCTTTTTTTCGGTTGTCTTCTCCACGTCTACATTGGATTTTGGGTTCAACTGATTTACATCAATCTTCATAGTCGACTCCCGTCTGCATGAACTTCATGCTCTCAATGTATTTGCTTTATATTTCGGTTTATTATACACATTTCTTAACCAGTATCGAGAAAAAGCAAGGATTCCAAATGAAAAGAGACCGACATGATGGAAATAGCCGGTCTCTCTTATATGGTAGTGTCTGTACTTATAAGGTAATATTCTGAAGAGCTGTCTGCTCCTGTCCGTAGTCAGCGACACTATTTTCACTAATAACAATCTTTCCGGAAGCGGGACTTGATGAGAAATCTGGTACTGCATAATTCTGATTCATGTTATCCGGTAAGTTCTTCATATCTTCCAGTATCATGGGAAGCTTATCCATCAACTTGCTTGCCATACGTTCTGCAGCAAATCGTGGGTCGTTAACCATTTGTTTCTGATAAGAATTCTCTGGTGATACTTTAGTCTGAACGATTCCCTGAGAAGATCTTGCGTATTCCTGATTACTGTTTGCCTGTGTAAGCTCTTCCTTCCCCTGGGTCGTAGTATTTGTTATTTCTTCGGTGGCGAGAATTTTTCTGTTTTGTTCTGCTGTATTAACTCTGCTAGCTGCATTGTAAAAGCTTGCAACATTGTTGTTAATTCTCATTTCCTCGCCTCCTTATTTTTTTATATCATTTATTTCAATTACTATATTGTATGAATAATATCGACATTTATGACAAAAA
Source organism: uncultured Lachnospiraceae bacterium (assembly GCA_964481705.1). Taxonomy (GTDB): domain Bacteria; phylum Bacillota; class Clostridia; order Lachnospirales; family Lachnospiraceae; genus CAYZUC01. The sequence goes on along the minus strand of CAYZUC010000022.1, from coordinate 16,149 downwards.
CTTTAGCCTTCCTAGAATTTAATAACCACCGCTCCATATGCCGGCAGCTCAAATCCTATCGAATAGGGCTGCGTATCCCAGGCAATTTCCTCTGCTGAATAAGCTTTTTTCAGCTCCAGTCCATTACCGCCAAAGCGTTTTTCATCACTATTCAGAATAACATGATACTTTTTTTTCAGCTCTGGAACTCCTACACGATAATCTTTTCTTTCTATCGGCGTAAAGTTCAGGACAAATAAGATGTTGTTCTTTCCTGTGGAATTGGTACGATAAAAGCTGTAAATACTCTTCTCCGTATCATCGGCATTAATCCATTTGAATCCCTGATTACTATTATCAATCTCGTAAAGAGAGGGGTATTTCTGATATAGCTTCAAAAGCTCACTCACATAATTTTTCATTCCCATATGAAGCTCATCTTCCAGGCAGAACCAGTCAAGTTCTCGGTCTTCACTCCATTCACGTTCTTGACCGAAATCCTGTCCCATAAATAACAGCTTTTTCCCACAATGGCCAAACATATACGTATACCCAACTCTTAGATTTGCAAATTTATCGACTTTGTAGCCGGGCATTTTTTCCAGCATAGAACATTTCAAATGAACCACTTCATCATGTGACAAGACCAGGATGTAGTTCTCTGCCTCATTGTAGCTCATTGCAAACGTCATCTTATAGTGATTTCCTTTACGGAAGTAGGGATCCAGCTTCATATAATCGCAAAAATCATGCATCCATCCCATGTTCCATTTAAAAGAGAATCCAAGACCATCTTCTTCCGGTCTCTTCGTTACTTTTGGCCAGGCAGTGGATTCCTCTGCAATCATTAATGCTCCCGGGAATTTTCCAAGCACAACCGAGTTTAAATGCTTGAAGAACTCGATAGCTTCCAAGTTCTTGTTACCGCCAAATTTATTTGCTATCCACTGACCATTTGACTTTCCATAGTCCAAGTAGAGCATAGATGCAACTGCATCGACACGCAATCCATCAATGTGATATTCGGAAAGCCAAAATATAGCATTTGCAATCAAAAAGTTCTTTACTTCATTCTTGCTATAATCAAATATCTTCGTACCCCAGTCCGGATGCTCACCCTTCTTTGGATCAGCATATTCAAATAAAGGAGTTCCGTCAAATTCTGCAAGTCCATGTGCATCTCTTGGGAAATGAGCCGGTACCCAATCCAGAATAACCCCTATATGATTCTTATGCAGAAGATTAATCATATACATAAAGTCATCCGGTGTACCATATCGGGATGTGGGAGCATAGTATCCCGTAACCTGATATCCCCAGGAACCATCAAAGGGATGTTCTGCAATCCCCATTAATTCTACATGTGTATAATTCATTTCCTTCAGATAGGAAACTAACCTGTCGGCAAACTCTCGATACGTATAAAATCCATCTGTACCTGTATTTGGATGTCTCATCCAGGATCCGATATGAACCTCATAGATAGCCATAGGTTTCTTATTGGGATCTGTTTCGTTTCGCTCAGTTAACCAATCCGAATCGGTCCATTTAAAACGACTGATGTCATAAGTCTTTGATGCGTTACCCGGTCGCAATTCAGCATAATTTGCGAAAGGATCTGCTTTGTAAAGCTGTTTTCCATCTGCGGTAATAATCTCATATTTATACATAACGTCAGTGCCAATCCCTGGAACAAACGCATGATAAATCCCCAAAGGTTCTAAACGTTCCATTGGGTTCGTTTCTGGATTCCATTCATTAAATTCGCCAACAACGCTGACGCTCTTTGCATGTGGCGCCCATACAGCAAAATACATTCCTTTCTTTTTCTTCTCAACAGAAGGATGACACCCAAGCTTCCTGTATATTTCATAATGAATTCCCTGACCAAATAAATATTGGTCCATCTCCGAAATAACTACTTGTGATACCTTAGTTTCTGCCATGTAGTCGCCCCCATATTCTTAATTTTATAAGGAGAGTGACAAATACTTTGCCACTCACCCTTGTCACACGTATTATTTTACAAAATCCTTCTCACGAATAATAATCAAATCATCCTCATCGTATCGTTTTGCAAAGAGAACATCCATCAAATGATTCAAATTCTTTTTATCAACATGATGAATCGCAGAATCCATAATCTCCTCAACTTCACTGATCGTAACAAAATGATCCGAGGTCTGAAGCTCATCGATCCTTGTATATAGTGCAAGGATTCCCATTTCATCAATGATATATTCGCGTTCCTTCGCATAGTCCTTTGCATGGTTTACCAGATCATCATTGCTATAAGTAGGAACATGTATCTTGATATTAAATATCTTATTCAGATAATCGCGTTTTTTGAGAAGTTTCTTAATCTCCACACGTTCATCCTCAAGAATAATCAGCATCTTTCTCTCAGGAGCTACGATTTGCTTTGCAAGAGCATCAATGGTCTCAATATTCAGATCTCTTGCTCGCTCAATCAAAAGAGCACCGCCTTGAAGAGCCTGCAGCGATTTTGCAACATCCTTTTTATTAAAGGCTTCTGCTGAAATCTTTGCTACTTTTCCTTCGAAATCCACATCTTTTTCCTGCATTGCCTTTGCGAAGGAAAGGCCTAGTTTCACACGAACTCTTGGTTCATTTCCTGATAACATGATGTTTCCGGTTACTGCCTGCATTTTCATATTTTCCAATGCAAAAGGAATCATCTTCTTTAAGTCTGTCATTTTCAGGAAATCATCAAATAATCTATGATACGTATCTTCCGGAATACCATACTCGTTACGTTTTGTCTTACTCTTTGATTTCTTTGAAGTCACTTTACGGGTAGACGCTTTTTTATTTGCTTCAGAATCATCTGATTCGCTATCTTCGTCTATTTCCTCTTCTGCTTCTTCCTCATTGGAATCGTCGTCTACTTCCTCTTCTGCGTCTTCCTCGTCGGAATCGTCGTCTACTTCCTCATCTTCGTCTTCCTCGTCGGAGTCGTCATCTACTTCCTCATCTGCATCTTCCTCGTCGGAATCGTCGTCTACTTCCTCTTCTGCGTCTTCCTCGTCAGAATCATCGTCTATTTCCTCATCCTCTGATGCATCGTCTTCATCATCTATTTCCTCGTCTGCCTCGAACTCTGCTTCTTCTTCAGACTCGTCTTCATCCATTTCCTGCTCTTCGTCTTCCTCGTCGATTTCGTCGTTATCTTCTATTTCCTCTTCATAGTCTTCCGATTCGTCTCCATACGCTTCAAGGGATTCGCTATCCGATTCATCAGAATCCTCTTCTCCGACTTCAAATTCTTCCAGTTCTTCCTCTGATTCCATATCCTCAGAATCGTCGAAATTATCAGAATCGACTGTGTCTTCCTCGTAATCCTCTTCCTGATCTTCTTCGCTCTCCTGAATCTCTTCCAGCTCTTCTAATTCGTCCTCAGATTCATCCTCCATATCGTACTTATTGGAGGTTTCCTTCTCAATATCGTAAAGAATTTCGTTTTCCAGCTCTTCCTTAATTCCTGGAATCTGATTCTTAAAACTTGTTTCCTCAGAAGCAGATTCTTTGGGTATGGTAATCTCTGTCGCATCGATATCCGGCAAGGGTACGGGTTGTACACCCGGAATCACTCCTACAAGCTGACTCATAATATCGTTTGTCTGTTCTAGAGAACGTCTTTTTGCCTCTGCAATACGGCGTTTATCATTCTCTTCTTTTCTCTTTTCCCATTCCAAAAGAACTTCAGAGATATCCATCTGTCCGGTAATCTGCTTTTCCACCATCTCCGGTTCCGGTAATGCAATACTTATCTGACCATCATATTCCTGCGCTAACATACTGTCAAATTCTCTGGAGCTGCTGTCGGAAGGTCGAAATACGGTCTGTCTCTTGGATTCCTGAACCTCTTGTGATGGAAGATAGGCGGTCTCCTCTTTGGTAGTTTCCTCTTCGGCGTTCTCTTCTTCAGCAGGACGCAGCTTTAATCCCGCAGACTCCTCCGGGTTTTCAAACAAATCCTGCATACTCTTGGAAAGCTCCTCCTGCAGATTCATGGTACTGTATTTATCAATATTGACCGTCTTTACCTTAATCTCGTCTTCAATCTCTTTATTGGGCATTTCGCGCGTCGGCTCTTGTGATACATCAACGTGCTTAATCTCAATCGGGATAACCTTGCCTTTTTCCTCGGAAGCTGTCTCCTCAGATTCGGTCTCGTTGAAGAATTCGTCTTCTTCACTCACTTCGTTCTGACTGTTATATTTTTCCTGCTGGCTCTCATTTAATGGGCTATGTAGCATTTTCAGTTCTAATGCCTTCTGTACATAAGGTCCATCCCCGAACCACAAAATCATCTCATCGCATTCCTCAATACATCTAGTGGCAAGACCAATTCTGTGATAAAGATAAGCAAGCTCATATGCCCACTTCTCGCGGTAATCCTTTTTCTTTAACTCCTCCAGAACAGCAATCCTTTCTTCAAGACTGACATCCTGTGCTTCGTATAATCGATATTGCAAAATGTAACGGCTCGAGTCCTTTGGTGCAATCTGCAAAAACTCTTTATAATAACCAACGGCCTGAACAAACTCTTCCATCTTAATGGAGAGCTCGCAAAGTGCGTAAACAATCGTTCGTCCATTTGGGTAACGTTCGTATGCCAAAAGTAAAATATCTCTACTTTCCTCATATTTCCTGTTTACCTTATAAATTTCACTGACTGTACACAGCATGGAAATGCTTTTTACCCTTCTCCAGTCAATGGTGTCAGCTATTTGCATAGCTTCTTCAAATTCTCTCTTCTCAACTAACGTTTTTATCTGCTCTGCACGTACACGATATTCGTACTTATCCACGAAGCTCCACCTCTAACATTCTATTAATTTCCTGTTTCCTCTACAAAAAGAAGACTTATTACGCAAATTTTAACATAGTACTACACTTTGTCACTAGTTTATCATAGGTGTCACTTAATGTCAAAAAGACCATACGACATTTTGCTACATATTTTGAACTTTTTTATCCTTTTACATTTGCGGATAGTAAATTGCTCAAAATACCAAATTTCTCAAGATCCAGAGCTTCCCCACGTATCGTTTCAGACAGATTCATCTCCGCAAGCGCGGCCTGTACATGTTCCCTGCTCAGCTGCAAATCTCCTGAGTTCTTCAACGCATTTACCAACGTTTTTCTTCTTTGGTTAAACGAAGCCCGAATCAAGCGAAACATAAAAGCACTGTCTGCTACATCGATTGGCGGTAATTTATGTCTGGTAAGTCGAATCACTGCCGATCCAACCTTCGGTCTTGGCATAAAGCAGTTCGGCGGAACATTTGCTACGATCTCTGGCTTGGCATAATACTGCACTACAAGGGAAAGAGCCCCATAATCCTTTGTACCCGGACCCACCTGCATCCGATCAGCAACTTCCTTTTGCACCATAATGGTAATGCTCTCCATGGGAACATTCTTTTCAAAAAGTGCCATAATAATCGGTGTAGTAATGTAATAGGGAAGATTTGCGACAACTTTGATTGGTCTTCCACCATTTTTCTCTTCCACCAGCTTGTTGAGATTGAGTTTTAATATATCCTCATTGATAATGGAAACATTGTCATATTCGCCAAGCGTTTCTTTTAAAATGGGAATAAGAGCCTTGTCGATCTCAACTGCCGCTACACCCCCTGCTGCCTCACATAGATACTGCGTCATCGTTCCGATTCCCGGTCCGATTTCTAAAACAAAATCTTCCTTTGTAATGTTGGCAGATGTGATGATTTTATCTAATACATGTGTATCAATCAGAAAGTTCTGTCCAAATCTTTTCTGAAAGATAAAATTATACTTCTGAATGATTGCTATTGTGTTCTGCGGATTTCCGAGATTTGCCATTGTTTTCTCCATTTCGAAGTCATTATATAAAGTATTGCAGGTATTCCAGGTGTTGCTCTGTTTGAAATCGTTTTACTTCTCATTGATTTTTGAAAGCCGATAGAGGTTTCGGGCATTTTCATATGTTGTTTGGTATACGGTCTCCATATCGATTCCCTTTATTCTGGCAATCTCCTCTGCAACATAGGGAAGATACAGAGAAGAGTTTCTTTTTCCACGATATGGTTCTGGCGACAAATAAGGGCTGTCCGTCTCCAAAACAATACTGCTTAGCGGCGTAAATTCTACTACTTCTTTCAGCTTTTTTGCATTCTTGAAGGTTATAACACCGCCTACCCCAATATAATATCCCATACTCAAAAATTGCTCTGCTATTTCCTTTGAATATGAAAAGCAATGAATTACTCCACCGATTTCTTCTGCCTTTTCGGATCTCATAATATCCAGAGTATCCCTTGCTGCATCGCGACTATGAACAATAATCGGCAACTTTACTTCCCTTGCCAGCTCTAATTGACGTGCAAACCATTTCTTCTGAAGCTCATGATTAGGCTCCGGCCAATAATAGTCCAGTCCGATTTCACCTATCGCCACTGTTTTATCGTTCTTACACAGTTCCTGAAGCTTCCAAATATCTTCTTCTGTTAACTTCGCACAATCACTGGGATGTATACCTAAAGCTCCATATACAAAGGAGTATTCCTTCATAAGCAATATTGTCTGATTTAAAGACTCCCAATCAGAAGATACGTTTACTATATACTCAATACCATTTCCCTTCATAGAAGAAAGCAGAGCATCGCGATCTTCGTCAAATTTCTCATCATCATAATGAGCATGTGTCTCAAATATCATAGTTGTCACCACAGCGCATTCTTCGCGCCTATCCTGTTTATGCAGATTATACGTTAAATCATGCTATGAAAAGCCCTTTTTGTCAAGCAAAATGAAACACTTGCCCCGTCCCCCATGTTTCAAATTATGAACAGCAAAAAAGCTACCGAATATTGTCGATAGCTTTTATTCCTATAATCTAGTCGAAGCGACGGGATTCGAACCCACGACCTCTGCGTCCCGAACGCAGCGCTCTACCAAACTGAGCCACGCTTCGTTAAAAAAAGCACCACCCCCAAGGCTTATATATCCTCAAAAATGATACTCTAGTGCGCCAACGGGGGCTCGAACCCCGGACACCCTGATTAAGAGTCAGGTGCTCTACCAACTGAGCTATTGGCGCGTCTTAGCATTGTTCACAACGCAAGAGTAATTATATTATATATGTTTCTGAATTGCAAGCTTTTTTTTCTATTTTATGATATTATGATGACAACAGGACCATGTACAATAATAAGTTGAGAAGGAGACCGTTATGGGTACAGATGCTAGAAAGAGAGTAAATTATTTTGATATTGCAAAGGGCATAGGAATTATACTTGTTGTCCTAGGTCATTTAGAATTTATCAGTAGTCCTCTTCGATTCTGGATTGTATCGTTTCATATGCCCATGTTTTTTATCATTTCCGGTATGCTCACGCAGATGATTCATGAAGAGCAGCGAGATTTCAAGACTTTGATAAAAAGAAAATGGAGTCGCATGATGATTCCCTATATCTGGTTTTCCATTCTGTATTTTTTTATTGAACTCATTTACTTTCGACTTACAGGACTTGATGACTGGTATACTGTATGGATGAATGTATGGCAATCCATATGTCTTCACGGAGTTTCTGTTTTATGGTTTTTACCTGCAATTTTCTTTGGAGAGCTTTTGTTTTTATTTATCAGAAAGAAACTGTCACATCCTTTCACCATTCTTACAGTAGTTATTCTTACCGGTATTATGTATGGGGCAAATTGGGGATTAGCTTGGTTGAACATGCTCTATGGTACTAACGTTCCCTTTGTGATGCTTCATTATTTTCTGGTAATGGTGATTCGCTGCTTCTTTTCCATGGCCTTTATTGCTATCGGATATTACCTTTATTTTCTTCTTGATAAGCTCAAAACCTCACATGTTTTTGAACTGCTTATCGGCATCGGTTGTCTATTATTGAATATTATTTTAAGCCAGAAGAACGGTGGCGTTGATCTTCATTTCCTGGTATTCGGGAACCCTTTTCTTTACTTTATTATCGCTGTCCTTGGTTCGATGGCTGTGTTACTGATATGCAAAAGCATGGAACCCATATCCGAATGGATTCCATGCCGTATTTTACGTTATTATGGTAAGAACTCTTTAATCGTCATGGCTACACATATCAATTCTTATGTCCTGTATGGAGCCATCATTATTTCCATGCATATCGTAGAGTATGTGACACATGCAAAAAACTATGTGTTCTGCACCTGCATTATGGTGATCGTTTTTGTTTCAGAGATCGTTATTATTGAAGTAATCAATCGATATCTTCCCTTTATTATGGGACAAAAAAGAGAGAAGAAGAAACAAATCGAAACGTAGCTTTATTTTGGCAGGTGTTCGTTAATCTTATCCGCCAAATCTTTCTTGGAGGTTCCACCAACTATTGTCTCCATGACTTGTCCATCCACAAAGATTATCATGGTTGGAATAGACATGATATGATATTTATTTCCTACACTCTGATTATTATCGATGTTGCATTTTGCAAATTTGATTTTTCCTTCAAATTCTTCCGACAACTGATCTATGATAGGAGCCATCATCTTACATGGGCCACACCAGTCTGCATAAAAATCCACAAAATAAGGACACGTTGCATTTAAGACTTCTAATTCAAATGATTCATCGTTTACCACATTTACCATAGATAGACCTTCTTTCTTTTGTAAATAGTATCAACGGTTTCATTTAAATTATACTCTGTTTTATCTGGAAATGATATATTTACATATAGGATTTCCTTGTTTCGAAAATTTGCTCTCGTACTCTGTCATCACATTTCCCTGTTTGAGTCTCTCATCATTATGAAGGTCGCGTGTATGTTCTAAAAGCCGATATCCGGCAGGTTCCAGTTCCTCTAGTGAAAATGCAAAAAGCTCTTGATTATCGGTTTTGAACTCAATGGTTCCTGCATGCTTTAATAGACTTTTATAGCGATTGAGAAACTCACGGGAGGTCAATCTTCTTTTCGCATATCGTTTCTTTGGCCACGGGTCGGAGAAATTCAGATAAATACGGTCGATTTCATCCTCTGCGAATACTTTCTCGATATCTTCTGCCTGAATACACAGGAATCGAAGATTATCATAAAGCTCTACCTCTTCCAGCTTTTCCAACGCACGAAGTAATACACTGTCATACTTTTCAATTCCAATATAATTCACATCCGGATGTAATCTGGCCATCTCTATGATGAAATTTCCCTTTCCCATTCCGATTTCGATATGTATCTCCTGTTTCTTTGGAAATATCGATGACCACTCTCCGCGTTTCGTCTCCGGTTCCTGAATAACCCAGCTGCTGTTTTTTACTTCTTCTTCTGCACGCGGAATCTTGCGTAATCGCATATCATTTCTCCATTCTGATCAAATCTAAATTTTTCCTTAACTGCTTTTATAATCCACCAAAATAGTGTATTATATTAGGGATATACTTGCAAGTAAAAGAGTAAATTTCTTGAATGGAGACATAATAGATGCATATTTCCCATAAGCTTGGAAAAAGACTGCTTTGTACCGGAATGGCACTTTTGCTTTCTGCCTCATCTACCCTACCCGTTTTCGCTGACATGATTGAAGAGGCCGAAGCCAGAAAATCAATGCCTGTAGAATCCAATGAAATACAAAATTGGCCCATGGGTCCCCTGATCGGCGCAGAAAGTGCCGTTGTCATGGATGTAGACACGGGAGCCATTTTGTATCAGAAGAACATGCATGCAAAAGAATATCCAGCCAGTACAACCAAGGTCATGACCTGTCTTCTGGCTGTTGAGAATTGTTCCTTAGATGAAATGGTTACTTTTTCCCATGATGCAGTATTTGGAATCGAATATGGTTCCTCCAATGTCGGAATGGATGAGGGACAATCCATCACCATGGAACAGGCTCTCTATTGTATTATGCTAGCTTCTGCAAATGAAGTAGCAGCAGCAGTAGCTGAACATGTCAGTGGATCAGTCGATGACTTTGCTGTCCTCATGAATAAGCGTGCCGAGGAATTGGGCTGTACCGAGACTCACTTTGTAAATGCGAATGGTCTCCATGATGAGAACCATTATACCAGTGCCCACGATCTTGCCTTAATTACAGCCGCTTATTTTCGAAATGAAACATTGACCAAGATTGCAAATACGCGATATTATGAAATGCACCCCACCCCCACCCAACCGGATGATTTTGCAATTTCCAATCATCATAAAATGTTGAAGGGACAAGCTCATTACAATGAATATGTCATTGGTGGAAAGACCGGATATACGAATGCTGCCAGACAAACACTTACTACCTGTGCTCAGAAGAATGGTATGAAGCTTGTTTGTACCATAATGAGGGAAGAAGCTCCAAATCAATATACAGATACACAGCAATTACTTGATTATGGATTTGATAACTTTCAACATTTCAATATTGCAGACAATGAGACTCGCTATTCGATTGACAACGATGCATTTTTTAAGACGAATAATGATATCTTCGGAAGTTCCAAGACCATCTTTTCCATTAATCCTATTGGTAATATCACACTTCCCAATACAGCACTGTTTTCCGAGGCAGAGCCAAGGTTAGAGTATAATGATCAAGACAAAAGTATCATTGCCGATATTCATTACTATTTTGAGGATAATTATGTAGGTTCCACTTCCATTGATTTAGCTTCCTCGAATGGAAATACCTTTGAATTTGGTTCTGGTGTTATCGATGAAGAGGCTTCTGGTATTTCTTCTGTTTCGGGCAACTCTTTAAAGGATAATGTAGTATTTGTTAATTTCATTTTGGTTGGTTCGATTATTCTTGGCATTATTGGTATTTTGTTTGTCGTTTTGATTATTCGTTCCATTCTTCAGAGTTATAACTTCTCTCGTAAAAGAAGGAGAAGGAGTAAGAAAAAGAATTTCCGTTATCATTCAGAATTTGATGATTTTAAGTTTTAACCGATTAATTTAACATGAAAGAGGTGTCTGCCTATTCCGCAGTCACCTCTTTTGATTTTCTTCTTATTTTACGCTGTTTGCGTATGTTTTCTTTCTTTTCAAAAACCTTTACCGCATCCTCCTGCGTTACCTGCTTGATTGTCTTTACTACATAGATATTACCATCCTCAGACTTTTTTAACCGAATCTTTCCTCTAAGAAATCCATGCTCATTGCAAAATCCAAGACAATAATAGTGCTTTCCATTTGCGGAGAACCATTTCACTTTCTTACGAACCGCCCTTCCACAAATATAGCATTTACAAACAGTAACTTCTTTATCTGCCATTGCTAACGTTTTGTTCCGAAATTCTCTGGAAATATATTTCGAATACGTATCAAAGATAATATGAATTTCTTCTTCTTTTTCCATTGGTACATGGTAATAGTCATAAGAAACGTGACTTTCAACCTCAGGATGCTTCATCTCATGAAATACCAACGCTGTATAATAGGCATCTGAACTTGCCCTGTGAAAGGTATCATCCTTTTCGATGTCCAGATAATCAACAGCATATTCCAAGGTTCGCCTTGACTTTCCATCTTCAAATGCGATACTGAACAGCTTCTGAATGTCTAAGTAAAGTAAGGGACCATCAGAAAGATTCTTAATATGATAATAACTCATATTTCTCTGCAGCTCCAGTAAATCAAGATTACCCCAAGTACAGAAAATATAATCTTCCCCGCACCAATCCAGAAAATCCGACATTACCTGCTCAAACGGATCGGCATCTGCTAACTGTGCCATACTCAGATGTACAATCTTTTTTGTCATATAATGCATTTTCTTATAAATCTGGGGACGTATCAAACGACTGAAGCGACTGATCTCTTCCCTATTCCCATCAAGCTTAATAGCACCAATCTCAACGATTTCGAAAGGAATTTCTTTATTCTCTTTTTCTTTTCCTTCGGAACTCTGATTCCATTCCAAATCCAATACGATGTATTTTTGCATAGATTTATTATACTATGTATATACCCTATTTTCAATCACATATAGCAATCGTCATTGTTGGTAAAGCACGATCTTTCACACATTTCTCCATAATCAATTTCGTCTCAGCAGAACATAGATTATAGATTTGAATACATAGCTGGAAGAAGATCTCATTACTCTCCTCCATAATTTCTTCCAAAAAATAACGTACTACATTATCATCCAATTTACTTTTAAATGACCGCATGTAAATCTCGATTAATTCATTCAGAATACCATACTCGTAAAGAATTGTGATCATTTCACGCTTTCTCTCCGGATTACGTGATAGTATGGAGGGTGCCAAAAGCAAATACTCAATATTTCCTTTACATTCGTACTCCAAACGTCTTGATTTTCTTTGTGCCATGGATGACCTTAAGTTACACATTAGTGAGAAGTATTCAATCTTATTTTCCTTTCTTTTATAAGAGTTCTCTTCATATACCATTCTCTTAATAAAACTTTGTAATTCATAGATTGCTGCTTGCTCCCTCTTTCGGATTTGTCTGTACATAATATACACTTCCCCTTGTTTAATTTTGATGATTATGATTCTTGTAATCACCTGTCCTCATAAATCCAGAATATATTATACATGACATTCCATATTATGTCACAAAAAAGCGCGATTCGCGTCAAGAATTTTACGAATCGCGTTCTTTTATATATTACGTTCCCTTTACTCGTTATCTATCGGTTTTTATCTGTCACATAAATCGTTAAGGGAACAGCTTTTGCAGATTTTCCTTCTCCTGCTTCCAAAATCTTAGGGGTAATTCGGAAGATATATTCTCCTTTTCTTAGGCTTTGAAGGTCGTTGCTATACTTTACGGTCAATTGGCCCTTATCATCTGAGGAAACCTGTATCATGTTTTCTGAAACAGCACGCTTCGCTTTTGTATTATACGGTTTGATCTGGCTTGCAGATAAAGTCAGCTTGGTATTTCCCTTCAATGATACACCAATTGCGTTTGACGATGGTGACAAAACTTTCTTATTTACTATTACTCTCTTCTTAGATAAAACAGCCTGAGGAATACGTATATTTATCGTTCCGTTAATTACCTGTTTCTTTCTCCAGTTGTTTCTCAGTATTTCCAACCTGAGTTTTTTATTCTTCTTTCCTGAGTAAGCAAGTTCCAACATTCCATTCTGTGTGGTTGTCACATTTACCTCGCGTGTCAAAGATTTTATGTAGTCATATTCCGCGATATCATCCGTTTTCTTTTCCTTTGAAAGATAAAGAGATACCTCAGTTTCATAGTTGTTCCATTTTGGATACAAATTGACTGCAGTGGGATTCAATATAACTTTGGGTCTTTTTGTTTCCACCTCTATTTTCTTTGAAACCGTCTTTATACTACCATCCGCAAAGGTAATTTCCAGCTTCATGAAAGGCTGTATTTTTTTCGTGTTCACTAAGCCATCTGATTTTGTTGGTATATCAGCATTCTGGGAAACCGTGGCCATCTGTGTGTAACTATCATAGGTCAGATTAAAACTGCACTTAGATGGATTCAAAAGCTTGACACTTTCGATTTCTGCACTGGAGGAAGTGAATTTCAAAATCCCTGTTCCATCTTTATAAAATAGATTTACCTTCTGTGTTTGCTTTACCTTCAGATTTGTTTTGTTTTCTTCTGATTTTCCAGTGACCTTATTTCCAGTCATAATTAAGTCAGAACCGATCGTTGTTGTTTCGCTTATGCCAGCAACTCCGGCTTTCGGATTTTTTGATGTATTATTAATTATCTTTCCACTGTTCAAATCTGTCGTGCAGGTATATAAAACCATACCACCTCCACATTCATTTGCATGATTCTCCTGAATGGTTCCTCCCTTCATTGTCATGACGGCACGATTTTCATAGATATCAAGATGACCACCGTTCTCTACACCACCGCCATAATCTGCAGTGTTTTTCTGTATGATACCTCCGGAAAGCTGAAAGTCACCGTAATTATTGACTCCTCCTCCTCCGATACCTGCTTTACAATATTGAATCGTTCCTCCTGTCATAATCAGCTTGCCGGGAGACGGAACCGCTTCTCCACTTTCTGTATAACGTATCCTGTATTCATTCGATATTCCGGCTCCAACTCCTGATTTACAATACTGAATAATACCTCCAGACATTTCACAGGTTCCATAATTTCGAATACCACCTCCGGTATTAGTAACACTTGAACCGGATTCTGTTGGGCCGCATTTTTGAATTACTCCTCCTTTTATAAATACCTTAGAAAAAGAGCCCTCTGAATAAATACCATTGGAATTGCAATCCTGAATTACCCCTGTATTACTTAGGGTACAAACACCATTATCCATATGGACACCATAGGCTAATGCTTTCCCAATCGTTCCTCCCGATAACATCAGCTGAAAATTGTCATTTGCAGTATACGTATCACCCGACATACTTATCCCTGTTACAACATTGCGAATCTGCCCACCTGTCATCTGTATCTCGTTATTCCTACCTACAGCTGCTACTCCATTGGCACACTTTTCGATTACTCCTCCGGTTATTTCCACCTTTCCAAATGGACCGGAGGGATAGGGTGCAAAAGTTTTAATTCCATTATCATTGTTTCCTTCTACCGTACCATCCGAACCCACCTTCCAGTACCCAGATATCGTACCACCTTGAAACCTAAGATTTCTTCTGGACTCAATCTGACTGGTAAATTCCTGAATGCTTCCGCCCGTCATAATCAACGTTCCGTTATTATCTACTCCGGTCCGAAATACACTTTTATTAAACCATTTACGATGACTTTCGAGTGCTGACTGTATCCTGCCTCCTGATATCTTCATAGTCGCATTGATGGTATTACCAATGCAAGGTCCTTCGGTATAATTATCTACAATACTTCCGCCACTGATTTCCATGACAGGTGCTGTTCCTTCTATTCTTCCATCATTACACAGAACACCTTGTGTTCCAAGTGTGAGTGTGTTAGCACCATATAAGTAGTTCTCAGTAATTGTTCCACCCTTCATTCGAAAAGTACCCATATTATAAATAAGTACCTCTTCTTCTGGGAAAAAGTAATTATGAATAGTTACTCCATTATACATCTCAACGGTTGCAGATTTTTGAATATACAAGGGACCCGAAAAACCGGAAACTCCACTATTGTGAATATTACCATTTGAATCAAATGAAATCTTTGCTCCCCCATCGATGGTAAGAGTATTTTCACTCTGCATAGTGGAGTTTCCTAGCTTCAGTGTGATGTCTGTAACGGTAAAAGAAGCCAATCTGTTTTCTACACCAGCTACCCCTGCCTTACAGTATATCGTTCTGTTTCCCTTAGGCAGCAAAACAACCGTATCATATCCCGAACCATTTCGAAAGGCTGCTTTTGATACAGTAATATCATTCGTCAGTTGGATATCCTTATCAATTGAGAAAGTTAAAGTAGTTCCTGATAAAACCGGTGGGAACTTCGTTTCCAACTCTTCTGCAGAACGAATTACGATCGCATCTGTAACCAGATTCATGGATACCTTCTCTTCTGATACCGTATTCTGTGATATTGTATCATTCCCTATTTCTCCATTTAAGTCCGACACCAGCTGTACATTTTTATTCGTATTCTGATCAGCATATACATGAATCAAATTACTCTCCATACACAGCATTCCAATTAATAAAATAGATAGAATCTGCTTATATCTTCCCATATGGATCTCCTTTCCTGCTAACACACACGAGGTGTAACACGCTTTATAAAAATGCAGCAATGATCTTAATCAATCATTACTGCATATGTTGACGTTCCTTGGGGGAATCGAACCCTCAATTTGCCCTTAGGAGCACGAGATTGTGCTGTCAAGTTCAATTAACCACAGAAACTCTATGTCAAGAAAAGCCTTGATTTTTCTGCCTTTCCTGGTATTTTATGTCAAAACAAGAAAATATGAAATAACTCTGGAAAACAACATTTGGGTGGCAACTGGGTGGAAATGCCACCCTGAGGGTTCAACCATTGAGTTCCATGGAGTTCATAGCTATGACCATCATTCCTCATAAGCTATGCAATAATGATTTCTCTATCTTCTTATTAGATTACATATATTATAACGTGTCTGAAGTCGGATGTCGATTACTTTTTGACCATCATTGACACTTATTTGCTGTTTTTTTCGGGTCAATCATTTTTTTCGTGGGATTGCCACCACGTAATGTATTGATTT
>CAYZUC010000021.1:0-36659 GCA_964481705.1 uncultured Lachnospiraceae bacterium | reverse complement strand
GAATCTGACAGAAATCCCAGTCATATGCATCTAGAATCTTGATGAAAGTCTCGGTATTACCATGGAAAGAAAATCCTACATTTCGAATAGCGCCTTCTTTCTTCTTCTGTGCAATCCATTCCACTATGCCAAACTCTTTCAACTTATTCCATCGTTCCAAATCTGCAACCATATGCATCAAATAGAAATCAATATAGTTCGTTTTTAGTCGCTGCAATTCTTCCTGAAAATACTTCTCAATACCAGCACTGTTTCGTAACAGATACTGTGGCAGTTTTGTAGCAATATGAATTTTATCCCTGCAGTTATTTTTCTTTAAAATAGTTCCAAGCGTATCTTCACTACCCGGATACATATAAGCAGTATCAAAATAATTAATTCCGGATTCCATAGCATATAGGATTTCCTTTTCGGTTTCCTCCATGTCTATCTTTCCGCCATTCTTAGGGAATCTCATACAACCAAATCCCAGAATGGAGATATTGGTTCCATTTTTCATCTTTCTGTATTGCATGTCTCATTTCTCCTATTTGTGTTTGATGTTCAATATGTTCTTTTGTGTCGATATAAGTGACGTTGTGTAACTTTAAATGAAGATTATCATATGTTATGTCGCTTGTCAATATGAAAAAACTATGTTATATTGATACAAATGGATGGATTTTGAATGAGAGGTAAATGATGACTGATTTTACGAGAGCGCGTTGTGCAAAGAACAAAGAGATTAGATTTGACGAAATAAAAGCTGTAGCAGAACAGCTTTTTCAAAGTCATACCTATCATGATATCTCACTCTCTTGCATTGCAAAGTCTCTTTGTTGGTCAAGAGCCAATCTTTACAAGTATGTATGTACAAAAGAGGAGATTTTTCTTGCTATTCTGACGGATAAAATGAAGGCCTGCTTTTCCTCCTTGATTGCCGCTTTTCCCATCGGTTCGAATTATTCAGATGAGGTGTTCGCTGATGTTATGGCCGGGATATTAAAATGTAATATGGATTTTTTGAGATATTATGCCATCCTACCAATGATTATTGAAACTAACGTATCATTGGATCGACTTGTAGATTTTAAGAAGAATTACCTGAAAAGTATGACCGAATTGACAACGCATTTTTGTGCATACTCTGGTCTTACTGCAGAACAGTTCACTGAGTTTTCTTTCAGTGTTTTTTATCATGCCCTGGGGCTATGCAGTGGATGTATGACAAATCCCCTCGCAAAGGAAGCATGTGAGATAGCAGGGATTTCACACTCTGAAATTGACTTTCAGAAGAGCATGAAATCCTTTATTATCATGTGTCTGAAGTATTCTCATATCATGTAATGATAATCAAACACCATCTCCCTTGTGATAGAATTTTCTGTCAAGGAAAACAATCGAAGCTAATATCAGTAATAACGCTCCCGATACTATCATCAATAACCTCATGGACACAACATCAGAAAGCGGACCGAATACCACCATTCCAAGAGGAAGGAACCCGGAATACATGGCTCCAAATAAACCGAACATTCTGCCTTGCATCTCCGGAAGTGTATTCTCCTGCAATAATGTAGTGGAAGCCGTCTGTACCATTGTCAGAGCCACTCCGTAGATTGCCATCATGACCAGATATATGAAAAGATTGTCTGCCAGTCCCATTCCAATCGCCAATGTTCCAAATGCAACCATACCAATTACAAGCGTCTTCACTCGATTCCGAAAACCGCCCCAAGCGCCTATTAACAATCCACCAGCCATCATCCCAATAAATCCAACCACCTCTACAAGTGTCAGATACCAATAGGTATCTCCATAATACCTACTGACAAAAAGGGACGCGAGAAATCCTGCCGGAACACACAAAAAAATAAAAGTACCAAACAATAATAGAAGCTTTCCGATAAAGCTTTCTTTTTTTGCATAGACAAATCCTGCCTTCATCTCTGAAAAGACAGATGGTTTTTCTTCCAGCTCATTCTCCACAAATGGTATGGCAACCGCTGTTAGTATTCCAATTCCTACAACTGCAGTCACAATATCTATAAACAATGCCGCTCGAAAGGTTCCCATCGACAATACTGCACCTGCTGCTGCAGGAGCGACAAATTGAACCAATGATTGAATCGTCGAGTTCACCCCATTGAATTTCATCAAGCTCTCTTCTGGAACCATCTGGGGGATTGCTGCACTGACAGCCGGAGTCTGAATCCCTGCCCCAACAGAACGAATTGCGGAAATAACTACTAATGCCAACAATAGTGGCGTACTATCTCCCAAGTACGGAATCATCAGTACCAGTGCCAATGTTGCAATAGCAATTCCTGCATCCGATAGTATAATCAATTTTTTACGTGAATATCGATCTGCCCAAACACCGGCAAAGAAAGAAATTACAAACTGTGGTATATATGCTGCTATCGTCAACGCCGATACCCATGTCCCTGATGATGTCTTTAGTGTCACATACCAGACTATTGCAAATTGTACAATCGACGAACCAAATAACGATATTCCCTGACTGACAAGAAATAACGCTGCTTTCTTTTTATAACTATTCATAAGATATTATTCTCCCTCTAAGATTTCTACCATTTTATCCTATAATAGAAAGACGTCTCCGCTTACTTTCGGATCACTACCTTCAAAACATTACAATTGTCCTGATAACTATGTGTAATTTCCTCTGTCATGCGTTCAATAATTCTTGCTGCTATCTCATCTCCCTGTTTTACTGGGTCATAGGATTTTCCACCCCATTCAAATGTCATCTCCACCTTCTGATCCACTTCTGATACTGTCATATTGAATTTCATTGGGAATGCCATTGGCTCTCCGGATAGATAAATCATCAAATTCGTTAATAGTAATTCTTCAAACAACAATCTGCAATCCCTAACTCGATGTTCCGGTAGGAATTGTCTACGTGCAAATTCTTCTATCTCATTCAAGCTTCCAATTGAGTCAAAATCTTGACTTTCAAACGTAAGTTCCAAACTTCTTAATCTACGAATAAATATCTGTGTCTTCTCCTTCTGCGGATGATCAAAAATCTGCTCTGGTGTACCATCTTCATATATGACACCCTCATTCATAAAGAAAACGCGTGTTGATACATCTCTTGCAAACTTCATCTCATGAGTAACGATCAGCATGGTAAGACCCTGATCTGCAAGATTACGAATGACGGAAAGTACTTCGCCAACCATGGTGGGATCTAAAGCACTGGTGGGCTCATCAAACAGTACAATGGATGGTTTCATCGCCAAAGTCCTTGCAATAGCAACGCGTTGCTTTTGACCTCCTGACAAAGAATCCGGATAATCAAGTGCCTTTTCTGCAAGTCCAACCATACGTAGAAGCTTCATACCCTCTGAATAAGCCTCTTCGTGTGTCATGCCAAGAAGATCCTTCGGTCCGAGCATGATGTTTTCGATTACGGTCAAATGGGAAAAGAGGTTAAAGGACTGAAATACCATGCCCATCCCTCTGCGCACCTTATGGATATCTGTTTTTGGATTCAATACATTCACGCCATCAATTGAGATTTCTCCTGACGTGGGTGTCTCCAACAGATTCATGCACCTTAATAATGTACTTTTCCCAGTCCCTGAGGGACCAATAATGGAAATCACTTCTCCATCCTCTATTTTTGCACACACATCCTTTAATGGTATGACGTTATCGAACTCTTTTCGTAAATGATTAATCTCTATCATAAGTCAATTCCCCTTTTCTTTATTCTTGCTGAAGCTTTTCTATCTCGATTCCTTCTGTTGTCAGGTTGGACCATTTTAGCTTTCTTCGTTTCGGGTCAAGCGTAACATTTAAGACCTTTAAAGAAGAAGATAATCCCCATGACAATAAGAAATAGAGTATTGCTATCACAATCAGAGGGAAAAATGCTTCATAGGTACGACTTCGGATAATATCACTTGCTTTTGTCAAATCCTGTACAGCCACATATCCTACTACGGATGTGGTTTTCACCAAAGAGATAAATTCTCCCTGTAAAACCGGAAGAAAATGAACTGCAGCTTGAGGTAAAACGATCTTTCGAAATGTCTGTGACTTTGTAAAGCCAATTGCAGTCGCTGCTTCCAGTTGTCCTTTATCTACAGCTTCAAATCCACTTCTTAAGATTTCTGCTGCATACGCACTGTAATTCATTCCAAAGGCGATGATAGATACTGTAATACCACTCAGTCCCGTTTTATTAAAGATTACATAGTAGAATATCATCAACAAAACTACAATCGGTGTCCCCTGTAATGCTCTGATATAAATCTTTGCAAACCGAGAAAGTAATCTATTCGCCGATCGTCTCATCATGCAGATGCCAAAACCCAATGGTGTTCCTAAAATTAATGAGAAAATAGAAATCAATAATGTAACACCAATTCCACTTACGAGCAATTTGTAACGCTGTTCCCGAACAAAATTTTTTTCAAAGCTGCTACACAGCGATTCCCAAATACTATGTACTGTAAATCCTTTTTCTTTATTCACTTTTGAATTTACAATAACTACAACTCCACCATCATACGTAGGCTCTGAGAAATTAACACTCTTTTTGCGTTCTTCTGTTATGGAAAAACAATTCGCTGCAATATCGATTTTATCCGTAGTCAAACCCGGGATTAATGCATCGATCTTCATAATCGATATTTCCAGCTGATATCCCTTTTCCTTACAGAATCTTCCTAAAACATCAATATCTATACCAACGTACTGTTCGTTTCGATAATAGCTAAATGGTACCGAGGTTCCATCTGTTCCTAATCGAATGACTCCACGGTTTGCCGGAAGCTTCTCTGCGTCAATCACTTCAATCGAATCATTGTCTGCACTCATCCATGATTGTTTGATTTTCTCCAATGTCCCATCTGCCTCCAGCACTTTCAGATAGTCGTTGAATTCATCTCTTAGTTCCTCACCCCTATCGCTCTTTTGAAATGCATAGCCATAATGGTCCTCCATAACCATTCCATCCAACATCCCAAACGTAGGATTTTCTAACAGTAGCATTTTGCCCACAGGCTCATCTGTCATAAAGCCGCTTATTTTCCCTTGGTCTAGAGCAATGCTCAAATCCGGTACACTGTTAAAATAAAGCTTTTCCGATTGTGGTAGTGTTTGTGTGGTCAGATTATCAAAAACGGAACCGCTTAAAATTCCCATCGGTTTTCCATTCAGTTCTTCCAGTTCCTCTTCAAAACTTATGTCCTTTATGCTATCCGGATATAATACAGTAGAAATTTCCTTTCTTGTTAATAGCCTCTGAGCGTTCTCAAAATACTTCGGAGAAAAATCTACTGACTCACGTCTCTCTGCTGTTTCTGTAATATTAGAAATAGCTATCTGCGTCTTATCACTCGTAACACTGGGAATCATCGCGGCAAATTTCATATCGAAAAAGACAGGTTTCATACCCAAATCGTATGCCACTCTTTTTGCGAGCTCTATATCCATTCCCATATATTCACCATCCTGTACAAAAGCCATTGGTTCGCGATCCGCTGATATTGCGATTCTCAATTCTGGGCCTTCTGTCTCAGGAATTTCAGTAATTTCATATGCGGTTCCGTCTAGCTTAATCCAATGCTCGCGTAATTCTGCCAGAGTTCCATCCTTTTCATACTTCTGAATCAGCTCGGTTATCTCTCCTCCAAGCTCGTGTTCTTCCTTGCAGATTGCTATAGAAATGGATTCTTTGTCCAGTTCATCCGGTAATATACTCAAGTCACTATTATGATTCTTATAGTTAACACAGTTGGTCATCGCGGTAATGACATAATCAGCTTTCCCTGACTGCAAAGCAATGACCGCATCCGAAAGTCCATCAAATTTCAGTATTTCGGCGTTAGGATACTTCTCTTCTGCTATTTTCTCACTCGTCGTTCCCACCAGAACGGCAATCTTGCCACTTTCCGGTGGTAAGAAGGTCCGATTCTGTTTGCCACATCCATTTAACAGAATACACCCTCCAATGAATAAGCATAATAGTATTCCATAACGATATTTGCTGTGTTTCATCTATCCTCCTCCAATCGTTTTATAAGTCATATTACTATTATAGGTAATTAAGCCTGAATTTTCAATGCAATCTGCGAAAATTATCTGATACTTCGCTCATTTTACTGACTACTCTATGGGGTTGTTTATCTATGAGTAATGAGACCGAGAATCTTCTCTTCCCAAGAATGCTCATAAACCACATGATCCATCGTCGCAATTGCAGAAAGTCCATGAACCAATGCCCAGGAGGAAATCACAGCATCCAGCTTCTCTTCTTCACCGAGTGGAGCATCTACCAACAAGTCAAAAACTGCCTTTTTGAGTATTGCATAAGGAGGATAATCATCTTCATGATCTTGCACAGTAAGATAGATTCTCATATTTGTCTGCGAAAAAAGGAACTGATAATACTGCGGGTTCTTCACAAAAAACATGACATAACACTTTCCCATTTGCAGCATTGCCAGATCCAGACTCTTTGTATCATCCAGCGACACCTGATAGCTCTCTTTCAATTCTTTTGAAAAGAGATCCGTTACATGCTTCTGCATCGCTTCAAGTAGTTCTTCTTTACCTGAGAAATGCGCATAAGGCGCAGCATTTGAAACGCCACACCTTGTCGCTACTCTTCTGAGGGAAAAAGCACTTTTTCCTTCTTCATTCATTAATCGTATACCTTCTTCAATCAAACTGTTTCTTAAATCTCCATGATGATACTTCTTTTCTTCCATACCCTTCTCCATTTTCATCAAACCCGTTTTCCTAAACCCCGGTTCTATCTTCTCTCGTAAATATCTGTTGTCATGATTTTTACTGCCTCTTCCGGCTGTTCCCATAATGGACTGTGTGCAGATTCTGCAAAAGAATAGAACCTCTTGACCGGTGCATCGAGTTGATCACAATACTCCTCTACCAGCGGCCAAGGTGCATTGTAATCATACGCTCCACTTAAGAAGTAAATCGGAATCTCAATTTTGGGAGCACTTTTTCGAAAATCATTTTGACTTTCTTCTTCCTTCAATTTCGTCGTACGATAGAAATACATACCTTTGATATAATCCATTTTTTCTTTAAAAGTATAACATTTACATTTCATAATTGGTATCACAATTCCTTCGAATTCTGATTTATCACGAATGGTTCCACCTCCTGCATCGTGAAGCAAACCGATAAACTTTGCCCAGTTATTCGTCTTTACTCTACCATTATCAAGATGCACCACACACTTCTCCATTTTCCGAAGTCTTCCTTTATCCTTTCTTTGTGTGAAGACCTTTTTCATGAAGTCATAAATATACGTATCGTTCTCATCATCACAAGTGACAATCTGTGCCATACCAATATAGGCATAGTAATTCTCAGGATGAGCCTGGACGGTTTTCAGTGCGATATAGGAGCCACCTGAAAATCCCATAATATAGATTTTCTCTTTTCCAAAACGCTTCTTCAGATATTTTGACATTTCAACGGTATCCGATATCATCTGTTCCGTTGTTACAGATGCAGGATCAAGACTCGAATCATATACCATACCGCTTCCTCTGTATTCCCAGTTACATACTGTATAGTAATCCTCCAGATTCATATCGGGATATGCTTCATTAAAAAAATAATCGGGTGTACCAGGACCACTGGAAACCAATAGTAACACCGGATTATTAACATTCTTACCGCGCAGGAACATGCCATTTTTCACACCATTAATCATCAAAGTACTCTTTTCTGCTACACTACCTTCCAATACATTACCATTCTCATCATAATAAGGTTCCATTCTTCTCATCTTCTCACCTTTTCACCTATGTGTTTTCACTTAACCTTTCTCTATCTTTATCATATTGTTGCTATCTTTACAGTGTTAAGATAGCACATAATCTTTACACTGTAAAGATGGAATGAAAAATATTTAATGAAATATTCATTTACCTTTCAAAAAAAACTGTTATAATCAGCTTGAAGTGTAGTTCTGATGGATTATTTTTGACCCGAAAAGTCATGGAGTAAAAGATGAAAAAGAAAGTTGTTCTGTTAATTACAATACTATGTTGTTTATTGAGCGGATGTACGATTGACGCCTCGCAAGCTCCAATCTTTGTAAAAATACGCAGTCAGTGCCGTACTATGCTCATGGGAGACATCAATGACAGTGCTGTCTGGGGAAGCAATCAGAACCACGAGCATAAATTTGAAAACAACTCCGGTCAACATGGAAGAGGGACTCCATCCAAACCGGAGTGGTAAGTTATCAATACAGTTTTCTTCGTGAATAGGTACCATTTAGAATCTCTTCTTTATAGAATTCCAATCCCAGTAGCTCTGGAACTTCTTCTGCAAGCTTTGCCGCCAGCTGATTATCATAAGGTATGCTGATGGTTGGCCGGTATTAATCACGTAACCCTTTTTCATTTCTCTTTGAAATGGACGATGACTATCACCATAGATTACGCCATTGAAAATCCGGTCTCCTGCCTCAAATAGGGTTGCCAGCTTTTCCTCACTATCCCAACTATAAATCAAATCCGATACTGGTCGTCCATGCAGAAGTCGAAAATGTATTCCACTCATAGTAAGTTCCATCTCTCTTGGAAGAGAACGTAGCCACTGCATTCTGTCTTCTCCTAGTTGATTCCGAAAAAACATATTCTTCTCATCGGGTTCGTTACTAACCCAATAATCCCAGTTTCCACCTATAAAATGGTCACAATTTCTCTGCACCCAGTCACAGGTTTTATCGCTTTCCGGTCCCTTTCCAATTGCGTCCCCGAGAAAGTATATCTCATCTGCACCGATTCGTTCCAGTTCCTGTTCCATTGCGAGTGTAGCTGTCATATTTCCATGTAAATCAGCCAAGAAAAGTAACTTCGTCATAAATTTCTTACTCCTTGTAATCCGACAATCTCCTGCTTGACTTCGGGTGCCATAAACACATATGACCGCACAATTTCCCATATATATGGGTGCCTGCATGCACAAGTCCAGTCAATTACACCACAAACTTTACTATTGTTCAAGATCAACTGTGCAATGTCCTTTTGCAAGTAACCTTGTTCTTTTCTTCTTGTTGCAATAAAGCTACCTATTAATCTCTGATCCATTTTACTTATCTCCATTCGTTTTTAATCTGATACTGTAACCACTTTTGTTCTTATACCGAGTATCCGGTACTTATAGGGTAACGATATCTCAATCTCTGCAGCCCTGGAACCCACGCTCCGTAGGATAAGTATTGGTGTCAAATCACATATGAAAAAGGCAATCGAATTCCTTCCATTGCCTTTTGTAAACTTATTTATTTAAGAGTTCAAAGAATCCGGTCAGATCATCGTTATCAATCAGTTTCTTTTCTAGCCAAAAAGAAACTGCTGTCTTTGCAACATCTTGAACATTATCTTGTGTTGAGGGGCTGTTAAAATCTGCATTCTCTTCACGTCCAAGGAATGTGATTCCTGCGCATTCACCTTCAACCTCATCCTTATCAAGTCCCAAACCTTTTGCCATGATTTCATAACTTTCATCTGGATTTTCTTTAAAGTAATCTATCGCTTTATACCAAGCCTCTTCCAGTCCCTTAACTGCTTCGGGATTTGCATCTGCAAAAGACTTGCTGACTGTCATAACATCGATAATTGCTTTTGGATACTCTGCACTGGATACAAGTATATGACCGCCTTCTCTTTTATCAGCAGTAGACAGCCAAGGCTCCCATGTAACGGCAGCATCTACATTGCCTGCAATGAAAGCTTCCCCGGCTTCGGAGTTACCCATCTCCATAATCGTAATGTCATCCTCTGTGATGTTGCTGTCTGCAAGAGCAGTTAAGAAGAAAAAGTAGGATGTTGCTGATTTATCAAGTGCAATGGTCTTACCCTTCAAGTCATCCATTGACTGAATATCTCCACTTGCAATGATTCCATCACCACCGGTAGAAAAGTCCATCGTGAAAACATATTGTTCCGGGGTACCACATGCATAATGAATAACATCTCTGTCTAATACATTTCCAAGACCCTGAATACTGTCAGATACAAATGCGGATGTGTACTGGGATTCATCCTCCATGATTGTCAGTGTAGGAGCGATGCCCTCTTCCTTAAAAAATCCCTTTTCCTGAGCGATATAAAGCGGTGCATATCCTGCCCATGTACAAAATGCAATTGTGAACTCCTTTGTTTCCGCTTTCTTGCCTGCGCATCCACTTAATACAGATGCACACATTACTACCACAAGAAATAAAGCGATTACTCTTTTGTTGATTTTCTTCATGATTATCTCCTTTATATGAAATTATCTTCCTGATGCTGCATCGTTGCTCTCTGACCACAACATATCCAGTATCTGCTTCTTTAAGCTCAAAAATTCTGCTGATGCAAATAAAGTATGGCTTCGTTCAGCCTTGATTCCAACCGGAAGCGAAGCAATGATCTTACCCGGTCGTCGGCTCATGACATGAATGGTATCTCCGAGTAAGATGGCCTCATCTATATCATGGGTAATAAACAAGATGGTTGTCTTTGTTTTCTTGCTGATACCAGCCAGCATCTCCTGCATAACCATACGTGTCTGTGCATCCAACGCTCCAAAGGGTTCATCCATTAAGAGGATAGAGGGTGCATTTGCCAGTGTTCTGGCAATTGCCACACGTTGTTTCATTCCTCCTGATAATGCTTTCGGCAAAGTGTTTTCAAAATCACTTAAACCCATCAACTCGATATATTCAGATGAAATTCTCTTTCTTTCAGCCTGCGGAAGCTTCTTGATTTTCAATCCAAACTCTACATTCTCCCGAACCGTCATCCATGGAAACAAGCTATAACCCTGAAATACCATACCACGATCCGCACCAGGTTCTCTAACCTCTACTCCATCTACCAGAATCGTACCACTGGTAGCATGTGTCAATCCACCTACTATATTAAGCAACGTTGACTTACCGCAGCCAGAAGGTCCAACAATAACCGAAAACTCATTTTCAGCAACCGTCAGATTAATATCAGACAGAGCCTCAACTTCCTCTGGACTTCCCTTATCAAAGTGCTTATTTACATTGTTAATGATTAATTTATCCTTCATTTAGTCGCCCAGCCTTTCATACCACGGTACAATCAGCTTCGTAAGGACTCTAAAGAATAAATCCGTTAACAAACCAATCAGCCCGATCAGCACCAATCCTGCAAAAATGATATCTGTTGCAAGGAAACGCTGTGATTTTAAAATGATATAACCCAAGCCAACATTTGCAGCTACCATTTCAGCTACCACTAAATAGGTCCACGCCCATCCAATCGTCACACGAAAATCATCCATTAATCCGGGTAGCGAATACGGTAGGATAACATGAAGATATATATGCCATTTGGAAGCACCAAGCGTCTTCGCAGCATTAATAAGATTTTTATCCACCCCGGAAACGGTATCACATACCATCAATACCAGCTGAAAAAAAGTACCAATAAAGATTATTGTATATTTCTGTTCTTCCCCAATTCCTAGATAAAGTAAGGTTAATGGAACAAGTGCTACAACCGGAAGATATCTCACAAATTCAATGACCGGCTGAATAATTGCACTGAATTTCTTAGAGTTCGCCATCAACATACCAATCGGTATTGCAAATACAACAGACCAAAACCATCCGACTACTACGCGCCATGTAGAACCCCAAATATTTGGCCAAAGTGTACCCTCCTTCGCCATCTTTACTACTGCCATCACCACTGCAGTAGGTGTAGGCATAAACATCTCATCGACTAATCCGCCGTAGGTACAAATACACCAAGCTGCTATAATCACACAAAATGAAATAACAGACAAGTATGTATACTTTGCCCCTTTATTTTTTCCTAATAAGTTTTTCATGCTATCGTTTTACCTCGTTAAAATGACAAATTCCTTTGCTATTATACAGGAAACGCACGTAAAAAGGAAGTCCTTTTCCAAAAAACACAGAGGCATTATCTGCCTCTGTGCTTCTCTTTTCGTTTTTGCTGCTTCAAATCAAACATTCGCTCTTTTTCAGCTTCTCTAAATTCCCTGCTTATTATTCTGCGTTCTGTTTTCATTTCTTCACGCTGCAGACTAAGTGCCTGTTGTGACCTCGTCCCAATTCCGCGCTCCTGTACCTGCTTTTTGACCTCTCGCTGTATCCTCTTGGGGTTGCAGACATTTTTCCGTCTTTCAGCATTTACAGCGGGACTGAATTTTAGCTTGTAGTAATTCTTCGTAATGAAATCATCCACCTCGTAATCCTTTGGCTCTGCGCCAAATGTTATCTTGCATACAGATAACTTTCCACCAGATGTCTGTTCCAGAATTCCAATCCAGAATGGAGCTTCAAAGAACACCGTAAGCTGTACATTACTATCCATCATAATAATGTCCTCCTTTGATAAATCAAAACTACAAGGAATGGACGACCCAAGGAGGGAGGGTTACTTACATCAATTAAGATACGACCGGGCTACCTACCGATTCTCACAGAAAAATCTGCTTTGCGTTTTTATCCTTGCTTTAGAAACAATTGCATTATATCACATTTTGAGCGTTTTTCAATGGTCAGTTCATTCTATCCTCTGCCTGTTTCTCGGCTAAAGCATCCCTTTTTACTGTGATTTCATTTGTATCGTGTGACTTCTTTTGAAAAAGGATGTTATTGACCTTTTCGGTAATATAAATCTCACTATCTGTAACCTCCAAATCATACCCTTTCATTACTGTTGAATCATGTTTCTTCAAAATATCTCCAAATCCTACTGCCGTTTCCCGTTTCTTTGGAAAACGAATGGAAGTATCAAAGGATTTCTCAAGTTTAAGTCCAATCTCACCAGCTAGCTTTTCCCATTCCTGCTTGGTATAAAACTTAATGTGACCATCCTTTTTCATCTGCATATAGGCATCCACGAATCGTTCTTCATCGTCGTCATTAGGAGTTGGATCCGAAACAAACAACCTGCCATTTATCTTTAATACTCTTCCTATTTCTGAAAAAGTCTTTTCTATCGTTGGAAAATGATGCAATGCATATCTTGTAATCACCATATCAAACGAACTGTCAGCAAAGGGGAATTCTATTCCATCATAAGCCACAAAGGATAAGTTCTTTAAGCCTTCTCGCTCAGCTTTTTCTCGATTCTTCTGTAAAGCCGCCTCGACAATATCAAGTCCTATTATCTCCACATCAGCATGAGCCTCTGCCAACGGAAATGACAGATATCCGCTTCCTGTGCCCAAATCCAATATTTTCATACCTGACTTCATCGGAAGAACGTCCATAATCATCTCTTTATGCGCGATATCCTGCGTCTGCTTATTATAAAACTCTCCTTCTCGAAAGCTCTTTTCAAATTCGCTCCTTGTCCTTTGTATACTGCTAAATACTTCATCTTTCATGTATATTCCTACTCTTTCCTGTTTACTGATTATCTCTTTTCTTCATCTTCTCTTTCTGTTTTTGAATCATCTGTTGAAAAGCATCCTCTTGTCTTAAGAAATCATACTTCTCACTTTTCTCCAGTTCATCCAATAGATTTCCAACCATTTTCTCTCCGAGATTCATTTCGTGATTATCATCTCCGATATGCTTGTAAATCGGGCATTTGCTAATATCCCAGGGAATAAGCATAGTATCCAGCATCTTATCCAAGAGGGAAATCGTATCTGCGGCATTCCCTTCTGCGGTTGCTTTTTCAAAGGCAAATACATAGGAGTTGTAATCCCACATACCAAAAGCCTTCGTCAGACCTTGTCCTGCTTCGACAAGCTTTGTTGCGTTCTCAGAATCACCATTTCGTACTGCAATATCAATTAATCTACCCAAAGGTATCTGTATCTGACCAAGTTCGGATAAAAGCTTGGAAGCATAAATCTTTTCCGCTTCTTTTACTTTCCCTGTTTCCATCCATAGATTCGCCTGCAATAATTTCTTGTCCAAAACACAATATTCCGGTAATTTGTCTATTAATTCCTGCGCATGTTCGTAGTTATTCTCCTGGATTGCTCTGGAAGCCAGCATATAGTTTGAACGGTCAGCATAAGTGGATTTTCCACTATTTCCAACTAGCTCATACATCTGTTGTATTTTCGTATCATACTCTTCTTTTGATGATTCAGAAACCTTTACCACCATCATTGCTCCCTGTAAGGTCATTGCCAGGGTATGAATCAGCTTTACATCAGTTGGATATTCGTGAATTTTCTGTTCGGCAAGCAGGAATGCTTCTTCCAGTCCCTCTGTCATTGCTGCTGTGGTCACCTTCTCTACGAAAAGTCCAATTTCCATATCCGATAATTCTATTTGAAAACATAGTAACGTGTTTACATCAATTTTTAATACTCTGGCTAAAGCCGGTAACAATTCCACGTCCGGATACGTTGTCCCACTTTCCCACTTACTAACAGCAGGAATAGACACTCCCAACAGATCTGCAATCTGTCCCTGTGTATAATCCAATTCTTTTCTCTTCTGACGTATTATTTCATGAATGGACATCTTCATCACCTGTTCCTTTATTGTAAAAGGCCTTTCGTGATTACATTATAACAACCCATTCTAATAATATCTATTGAGTAGCTATTAATTAAATGGCAATTTACTTTACCAAAGGTTAATTATCAATGTTGTTCTATCACTCCTATGTACGCTTTCAAAGAACATAATGAATGTCAACCGAAATATAGAGATATGCTCTTCGAACACATCTCCATAAGAAAATTTCCCTTTTACCGCTCCGATATCATTGGCCATTCACCAGTAGAAAGATTTTCAACTGCTTCTACACTTCCGCTATTTGAAAGATATATGCGATACTCTGTATCATCCTCAGCAACTATGTCGATTACCTTGCTGTCGTTCTGTTCGCCCAGCTTGGCTTTTTTAATTTCGCCGGCATGAATCGTATTGAGACAACTTAACAGGAAACGAATCTCTCGATTGTCTTCCTCGATGCCCATCGTCTCCGCAATCATAGTTCTGTTTGCAGCGTCAATAACCTCATCTACTGTAGATGACTCTGACACTTCTTCCGCTTCGTCTGTAAAAACCGCCTCCGTTGTTATTTCCGGTGTCTTACTTTGATTCTCATTGTTGCATCCGGCTAAACAGCAGAATGAAACAAGAGTAATGACCCATAAGTATCTTTTCATTTCTTATGTCTCCCTATTCCCTCATTTTGTTATAACTGCTTATTTCTTTCAAAATAAACATTCTTTTCTTTCATATTGATTTTCTTTACATTCCACCCAAACTCATTCAATTCCTTTTTATAGTTTAAGAAAGAGTGATCAAGCGGGACCTTAGCTATTCTGTCAATATCATCAAACGTAAGCTTCAACGTATCATCTGTACTTGCAGCTACATACTTCCACAACAAATCATACTTACTCATATCCTACTGCCTCGTAATGGTAGAACCAAACGGCATCAAGGAAAGCTTTGCAATCTTGAAAAATTGCTTTCCAAATGGAATTCCAATAATTGTAATGCACCATAAGCATCCAATTAATGCATTTTCAACTGCCATCGGAATTCCAGATACAATAAGCCAGATAATATTTGCAAGCAAACTGATTGCACCACCACCATACACAACATCTTTTCCAAATGGCCAAAAAGCAAGCCCTGCGAATTTAAAACACTGTACACCAATCGGAATCCCGATAATTGTGATACACCAAAAACATCCAGCCAATATCCACGATAAACCACTTAAAAAACCTCCAAATAAGAACCACAGTATATTTCCAATCAGTTTCATATGTATCCGTCCCTTCTCTTATGTATTATAGATTAAATATACATTGACCACTCTCTGTGTCAAGCTTTTCCTTAATTTTTTTACAACGCAAAAAAGATTGATATAATCTTCTATACTGTTTGTCCGTTAGTTCCTTGAAGCCGATCCCTGGATCACATTCTATCAGATGTATTTGTTGTGGACTACATGCAAATTCTGACTGATCATCATCAAGCACCAGAAAATCGTCCTCTGGAAATTGCATCATAAAATGAAGGATCTCAAAATCGCGACTCTTACTTCGATACAAGGGTGTCTTTCCGGATAATGTCATATGAAAATGTTCGAGTTCAATTTCTAACTCTTGAACCTGTGGTGAGGCTTTTTTCATGTCAAGCCTGCCACCCTCAAAAACAGCTCCACTCCTCCAGGATGAAGACAGAATAATCTGAGGCTCATAACTATCCTTAGTCAATCTTAAACAAAGACCTTGTAAGGCCTTGATACAGGTACATGAAATTTTATTATGAATCGATGAATCCTTTAAAATTGGTGCTACAACACCATCACAATCAACAAACAGAAAGCACTTCGTCATACTCCACTCCTTATCACAAGTCTTATCATCTATATATACACTAACCCTGCTTCGTGTCAAGCAACTCACATGTCGTACCACAAGTATAAACGAATTATTCAAATGCAATTGACAAATGGGTCTATTAGACCTATATTAAAAATATAAACATAACAGAAGGGAAACATCCATATGGAAAAAATAATCCTCGGTCTGCTTATGCTAAGTGGCAGAACGATCTATGAAATCAAAGCCATCATAAATACCAAACTGGATTCCATGTGTAGCAATAGCTCCGGGAGTATACATACTGCTATGAATAAGCTGATTCAACAAGATTATGTATCCTGTCAGGTGTCCGGACGCAAAAAGATCTACACGATTACTGCTTTGGGAAAAGAGGAATTTATGACGTGGATTAGTCAGCCAATGCTGGCAGACAAGCAAAAGAACATGGAATTATGCAAACTCTTTTTTGGCGGAATGGTAAATCGAAAAGAACGTTTATCACTTCTGGATTCGCATATTCGGAATCTTCAGCTGGAGTATGAATCCGTTCTTCAATATAAGATGAATTGTGAATTAGAGGAAGTAACTTTGCAAGAAAAGACTGCCTCACTTTTTGGAAGGACTCTGGGAAATGAATATGGAATTATGAGTCTTGTCGATGACCGCTCACAAAAGGAACTGACAAAAGATATTTATCAATATCAAATGGCAACCCTGCAACACGCACTCGATTACTTTCAATTTGAAATTCATTGGTATGAGCAATTTAAGGAGGAGATCAGACATGAATCATAAGAAAAAAAAATACGGAATCGTTGCTTTAATTGGAATTACACTCGTCATCCTAATTGAACTTATGGTTCTATGCAGGGTACTTCCCTTTGATGTTGTGTTCGGTGGAACACTTGAAAGCTATAACCAGGTGGTAATCCTTGCAATCGGTAATATTGTCTGTCTCCTTATCCTTTTATTAGCTATATTGATTAGCTCCCGTCTTTTGAGGACAGATAAATTTCAAAAGCTCTCCAGAGGGATTCTCGAAATCATCTGCTTTATTGGAATCTTGAAAAAGAGCTGACTCTTCCCTACATTTTTATCAATTCATACTCTCTGCTTCCGATTCCAATCTTCTCTGCATGTTCCAAAGTTTCCTTCCAACGTACATTCGGATTGGAATCCAGGAAGTGGTCATAATGCATATCCCAACCCTGTTTTGCCAGATTGTCTCCCAGTTGGGAGTTTTGAATAGGCTCTGCCTTCTGGCAGGCATCTACACAGGCTTGATCCAATGCTACTGGGTCAAAGGATGCAAACATACCGATATTGGGCAGAATCGGCGTATCATTTTCCGAATGGCAGTCACAATTCGGAGATACATCCACAATCAGACTAATGTGGAAATTCTGTCTTCCATCCACAACTGCCTTTGAATACTCAGCTATCTTGCAGCCAAGTATTTCATTTGCATTGTCATTCGGATTATAAATAGCATCAAAGGCGCAGCTTCCAATGCATCGTCCGCAGCCCTTACACAGTTCTTCATTAATATAAGCTTTTCCGGTATCATAGGAAATAGCATCCGATCCACATTCTTTCGCACAACGCTTACATTTCCTGCATGCACTCTCCAATACCACTGGTTTTCCATGATTGTGCTGATGCATCTTACCTGCACGGCTGCCACATCCCATTCCGATATTCTTAAGCGCTCCACCAAACCCCGTGGCTTCATGTCCTTTAAAATGGTTCAAAGAAATAAACACGTCTGCATCCATCACGGCACGACCAATATATGCCTCCTTACAGTATTCACCACCCTCGACCGGAACCACAATATCATCCGTTCCCCGAAGGCCATCTGCAATAATGACATGACATCCTGTGGTAGTCTCATTAAAACCATTCTCCTGTGCACAATCTAAATGCTCCAAAGCGTTCTTTCTGGAACCCGGATAGAGAGTATTACAATCTGTTAAAAAAGGCTTTCCACCAGATTCCTTGACCAAATCCGCTACCGCCTTTGCATAATTTGGACGAAGGTAAGCAACGTTTCCAAGCTCTCCAAAATGAATCTTAATCGCTACAAATTTATTCTCCATATCCATCGTCTGAATGCCTGCTTTTCGGCAAAGTCTTTTCAGCTTCTCCGGTAATCCAATCCCTTCCGTCGTTCTGAAATCCGTAAAATATACCTTTGATTTGTCCATGTTCGCTCCGTCCTTTCTGTCACTTCACTCCTAGTTAAATGGCAACCTGTATCTTATAAATGATAGCATACTATCTCCCTTCAGGCACGAACTTCTTTCTGGAAAATCAGGAGTAATCGAGGCCGACCAATTCTTATATGCCTTGATTGTCTCCGTAGTAGACTCCGTCCGTCAATTGTTGATTCCACATTGTTACTGTTGGTGCAGTGGTATCTGCCTCTGTCTTGATTGGCAGCAGCCACATCATAACTGCCACAAACAAAAATCCTGCTATAAGTGTTTTCTTCATTCTGATTTCTCCTTTGTTCCATGCAAAACAGTATACGCCCCATATTTAACAATATAATGATGAGTATAACACCTCTATATCCAAAAATGCTGTATGTTTTTCATTTTGAACAATGCTTTTTGTAAGAATCCATGATATTATGGCTCTATATAAACGAAAGGATTAAGATTATGGACGATTTTGTTTTTGATAAAAGCGAGAAGAAGAATCTAATAATCTCTTGGTGTATGATTGGAGGTATTACACTATTACTGACTATTTCAAGAATCTTTTATTCGAATGATGTACAGCACCTCTCAGAGGGTAATTACACTTTTACAGGTACCTACAAAAATGATGGTGTCCACTATACTATCGACTCCCTTGGAGAAAACTGCTATGGAGATGTCGGCTACTCCTTTCGAGTTAAAAACAGCACTATATATCTTGATGATTCTGTCTATACCTATTCTCGTTATAATCTGGGAATGGATGACTATACGGCAAACCTTAGTTTTACCACTCCGAGTGGATATTCCTTCGAGTTCCAGCATTCCAGTTTAGGTTATATGCGTCTTCCCTCCGGTTATTCGACTAATTACTTTTCTCTTATTCCGAAGCCTATTAATGAAAGTAATCGTGACCATTTACTCATATCCATTGCAGATATGAATGATCGTTTCTATGAAAAGATTAATCATCCCTATCGATTTAATATTCTTGTTCTTATACTATCCCTGTTACTCTTTATCCCGGGAACACTTGAGCTTACATGCCCTAAACTAACTATGTATTGGGAAAGGATTCGACTGAGTCGTATCTATGAAATCAGTGATTCGAATGAAATCGAGAGAAAAAGTATCTTTCTTGCTTACGATAAATTTCTGGGATTTGTATTTTGTATGATTGGTTTGGTTCTCTTGGTATTGTCTTTCTATTGCAATTACAGTATAGATTCCTTTTTCAGAAGTGGCTTTAACTAAAATCGGCAAAACCGCTTGGACAACTAAATCTTTGTTCAAGCGGTTTCTATGTTATAAAATAGCTTCTATCCCACTTATATCTGAGATATAATCTCCTATCTGCGGTGAGTTCTTCTCATATCTTCCATGTGAATCACTTCCCCCTGTAAGAATAAGACCATATTCTTCGGCTGCCCTCAATATCAGCTGCTTATCTTTGGGGGAATTGGCATGATGATTAAGCTCCAGCCCATCAAGACCATTTCTTGCAAGTTCCGGAATCACACAGAAATTCTGCTGTTGACCGCTGTGTGCAAGAACAGCTATTCCTCCACTATCTTTAATTGCCCGCACAGCCACCACAGGATCCACATAATGAATATCAAAATCGCAGATTCCTCCATTTTTGAATACACGATAGTAAAACTCTCCAAACAATTCCTCTACTTGACAGGTTTTTACCAGATAATCCATAATATGCTGCTTATAAATACATTTTCCATCTGCACGCCATAACTTACAGATGTCTATCGAATATCCATTCTGATTCAATATCTCAATCTGTTTTAGCGAATTTTCATGTCTTGCTTCCAAGGTCGGATGAACAACTGCTTCTACTTTTTCTGGATATTTTATCTGATAACCCAAGATATGTACACGCAGATTCTTTTCATAGTCAAATGCTGATATTTCTATCCCAGCTAGTACTTTGATTCCATCCACTTGTGGTATGATAAAGCTGTGTGAAAGTGTATCATGCTCGGTAAAGCAGATAGCATCAAGTCCTCTGATTTTCGCGATTTGTACTGCCTCTTCCATGGTATTACTGCCATCGGAAACAGTAGAATGATTGTGCAGATCCGCTTTGATCATTGCATACACCCCTCTGAAATGTTATAAACCTTATCACAGACGCCATCCATAAATTCCAGATCATGAAAAATCCCTATCATGCTGGTATTGTTTTTTTTCAGTTTAATCAGCATTTCCTTTACAAGAAGCTTTGTCTTGTTGTCAAGAGATGCGGTTGGCTCATCTAACAGCATAAGTCTTGGATTGCACACCATTGTGTGTGCCAGATTGAGTCTGAGACGTTCTCCACCGGAAAAGGTATTGGGATAAATATCCCACAGGTCCTTTGACAAACGGAAGTATTCCAGCATTTCTTCTGCTCTTTCTTTCGCTGTTGACTTATCTGCGCCGGTCTCCAGCAGCGCATTCATAACGTGCTCTTTCGCTGTCGTTCGTGGCATAACATTTAAGAACTGTGATACATAACCAATTTCGTATTTACGAAGATAAAGCATATCACGTTCCTTTATCTTTGCAAGGTCAACTTGTCCATATCTTTCGCTATTGTAAAGGATTCTTCCATCCGTGGTAAGATATGTACGGTTAATACACTTAAGAATCGTTGATTTTCCAGCACCTGAAAGACCTACTACTCCAATAAATTCTCCTTCATGAAGTGAAAAACTGATATCCGTGCAGGAGGAAATCTTCTTATCAGCGTTGTAAAGATAAAAATTCTTTGTGAGCTTATCTATTTTCAGTATTTCCATTTTCCTACCTACTTTCTGTATTCAACCCGTGAGGTTGCTCTTCCATCAACAAGCACCTGTGTAATAACAGGATAGCTGTCAACCATATCCACAATCAGCAAATCCGCCTTCTTACCGACCTCAATTGAACCATAGTCCTCACCTATCCGTGTAGCCTTCGCCGGGTTGAGTGATGTTTTGTTCGTAAGCTCCGGAAGAGAACAACCGTATTTCTCATTCATGATAAATACACTTTGAAGTATTGCCTGAGGAAAATAATCAGAGCATATGATATCAGCACAATCCTGATTTATTGCTTCCGCTGCCGACATATTACCCGAGTGTGAGCCTCCCAACAGTACATTCGGCGCTCCTATAACGGTATAAAATCCCTTCTTATGCGCTTCCTTCGCCGTATCCAGTGTAATGGGAAACTCACTGATATCAACACCTATCTTCTTATTCTCATCCAATTTTTCAGTACAATCATCATCATGAGACGCAACTGTTATATTATGCTCATGAGCAAGTACCGTAAGCTCATGAAGCTGTTCCTCCGTTAACACTTTCTTGTTTCGATGATATTCAAAAATACTGTCGATTCCCTGTTCCTCTATCTCTTTACCATGATACTTTGCCACTGCCTCTGCATACACCTCCGGCTTGTTGTATTGTCCTTGACCGGGTGTATGATTCATAAATGAAATCTCATGTATCAGTCCGTTTTCTATCATTTCCTTTGCGATATCATACGCTTCCAGGTTATCAATCTCTATCCGTAGGTGAAAACGATGATGAATGAGATGAGGGCGACTGTGTATATCACGTACCAGCCTTGCCATTTTCCTTACATTTTCTTTTGTACGAAGTGGACTTTTACCAAAAAATTCGTCCTTATAAAGTGAAAAGGAATGATATATCGTTGTGATTCCGACCTGCAGAAGTTCTTTTTCACATTCCTTCAATGCAAGCTCAAAATCTATTTGTGCCGTTGGACGTGGCAGGATAAACTGTTCTATTTTATCAGAATGAATATCAATAAATCCAGGAATAATATATCTGTTTTGCGCATCTATCACGGTATCAGCCTTGTCGTAAGATTCACATATATCTACAATACGGTCGTTTTCTATCAAAAGGGATTTTCCCTCTATCACTCTGTCCGGGGTAACAATGCGTCCGTTTTTAATCTCTATCACAATTATTTCTCCTTTATTCCTTATAATAGTGAGTGCACCAACTGCTGAGTATAGGCATGCTGTGGGTCTTCCAGTATCTGATCCGTAAGTCCGCTTTCGATAATACGTCCATCAAGCATAACCATAGTTCTGTCGGCCAGCATACGGATAACTGCAAGATCATGTGAAATAAGTACTACAGATATTCCGTATTCTGCAATGATTTTTCGTATCAGATCCAGTACCTTTGCCTGCACCGACAAATCCAGTCCTGTTGTTACCTCATCCAAAAGAAGGATCGACGGATTGTTAGCAAGTGCCTTGGAAATCTGTACTCTCTGCTGCATACCTCCGGAAAAGCTCTTCGGTGCTTCCCCCATTCTGGAAGTTAATATCTCTACTGCCTCTAACAATTCCTTCGCACGTGCAGTCATCTGTCCTGCATTTCTGTTTCCTGCCGCAATGATTTTCTCTGCGATATTTGCCGCCGCAGAATAATCCATACGCAGACCTCGTAAGGGGTTTTGATAAACCATACCCATAATCATATTCTTAATACGTCTTTTTTCTGCAGAACTGGCATCCCAAATGTTTTTCTTTCCCTCTTCATAATCTGCCAGATAAGCTTTTCCTTCTGTTGGTTTCAAGTCGAAATATAGACTCTGTACGAGCGTAGACTTTCCGGAACCACTTTCACCTACGATGCCAAGTACCTCACCATGATATAGCTCCAGTGAAATATCATTTGCTGCATATACCGTTCCACAAACTGTGCATCTGTTTTTCTCCAGATGAGTCTTACACTCCGGACAACCATCTCCATAACGCACTGTCAGGTTTTTGACACTTAGTACTGGATTCTCATTGAACTCCATGTAAACGCACCTCCCTGCAATATGATGTATCGGAGCACTGATAGAATTTTTCTCCCGTATCAGCGTCAAACATTTCGTCCAAATACGTATTCTCACTTCCACAAAGTCTGCATTTCTTGCCCTTGAAGCTTTCCTTTTCAAATGGTACATCCTCAAATGCAAGCGAAGTCACATCAGTATATGGCGGAATTGCGTAGATTTTCTTTTCTCTGCCGGCGCCAAAAAGATACAGACATTCTGCATGATCAAGCTTCGGATTATCAAATTTTGGAATCGGACTGGGATTCATAATATATCGATTTTCAACCAGACATGGATACTCGGTTCCTACAGTAATCTTACCGTACTTGATAATGCTTTCATAAAGCTGCAGCCAAATAGGTGCATAATCCTTTTCCGCATGCATTTTCTTTGTAACTTCCTCACTAGGCTCTACGATACGGAGTGGTTCCGGAATCGGTACCTGCAGAACAAGGATTTGCTTGTTTGTCATGGGAATCTCCGGAACACGATGTCTCGTCTGGATAATGGTAGCCTCTCTTGTATCTGTAGTTGTTTCAACGTCTGTACAAAGATGTACAAATTTTTTGATATTAACAGCATTGACACTCTCATCACTGCCTTGATCAATGACTTTAAGTGTATCAGACGGACCTAGAAGTGACAGCGTCAGCTGTATTCCGCCGGTTCCCCATCCACGCCCGATTGGCAGCTCTCGTGAACCAAACGGAACCTGATATCCCGGGATTGCAACAGCCTTGAGAATACTTCTGCGTATCTCACGTTTGGATCCCTCGTCAAGAAAAGCGTAATTGTAGTTTTTATTCATTTCTATGTAAATTCCTTTCTGAGGTTTGAAATCTATTTCAAACTTTCTTTCCGAGTTTTTCTTACCGCATCCAGCTTCGACTGGAACGTGACATAATGTGGCAGTTTCAGATGTGAGATAAATCCGTTCATTTCAAGACAATCTCCATGCATCAGCACAAATTCATCATCCTGTGTCGGATAATCTCCACCATTATCAAGCTCTCGGTCAATTACAGCCATTGCGATGGCTTTATTTTCGTTTCTTCCAAATACAACGCCATAGCCACTGGCAAGCTTCAGCTGATTCTTATCTGCTGCCTGATTTATCGTTTCCGCCTCGGTCAGAAAAACCTCACCAATATAAACACTCTCTCTTTCATCCAAAGCATAAGTGACTTCCAGTTCTACATAGCCACAGCGCAGCTCTCCCACCGTTGGATGAACCTGTCCGAAACCACGAAGAACAGAATAAGAGAGTCCTGAAATATAACCGGTATCTGCACGCGTCAGTGTTTGCAGTCTCGCACTTCTTGGTGCTGGAAATTCCAGAAGTCTTTCGGTTACATCAAAAGGCTCCTTATCATCCGTTGGATAAGTATCCAAAAGTCCTTCTTTTTTCAGCTCGTCTGATACTCTTGGATAATGCTCCACCTCCACCGGCTGCTGGTTAAACAATTTCTCTTTCATTTTCTCATAGTTGCCCCGAGAATCTTCCTCTGCAATATCAAAGTTGATCAATCTATGGGTGTAATCATAAGTTGCGCCTAGAAGCTGACCTCCGACAATGTCCTTGAATGCTGCTGAAATACGTCTTACGATACGCATATCAGAACACTTGGCAACCCTTGTGTAATACGTTCTCTTCAGTGTAGAACGATACGCACGCAGAAGAAATACTGCTTCTTCTGTAGAGCCTTCGCACTGTTTTAAGGCAAGTGCTGCATATTCTCTTGAATACAATCCTGCCTCACTCATAACCTTATCCACAAGCAGAGACATTTTATTCATAATCGCTTCGAGCTCCAAGTCCTTTTTTGTTCCACTTCTGTAAAAGTCCAGCAGTCTTATACTTTCTTCAATTGCTTCTTCACCACCGGATACTGCTATATATCCCATCAGCGTGTCCTCCTCATAGTCAGTCTCGGTATACAGGATAATTCGCCTTTATCCGAAATAAAAATAAAATCAATTCCCTGTGGATATTCGTAATGCTGTTCATCACGCGTTTGAATCGCCATAGCTGCTTCCTTCGAAAATGCCTTCCTCACAAAGCCATTTATTCCGGAACCATATAATTCAAAGCTTTCTGACTCCATTTCCCTGCACTTTATGATAATCGTTGCAGAACGATGCGGATCCGAAAGTGTACCAATTTTTGCCATTTTGACTGCCTTCACAACGTTATCAGGATTTGTAATAAAAATATAATCAGCATTCTCGGCTTTTACCTCAGTTGCGTGTGTCAACAACGCTATATTTTCGGAAAGCTTCTTCTGATCTGTGAAAAAGCTTACCTCATTGTCAAGAAGTGTCATGGCAACAGACAGCATTGCAGGTTCCTCTCCAAAAAGTTTGGGTATAAACTCTGCAACAGAAAGCTTTCTTGTCGGATTTGCCATTGTATCAAGGATTATCCGAAATATTTTCTGTGAATCAAAGGTCTCATCAAATGTATGTAGTTCTTTCATTGTGCATCCTCCGTATCCATGGAATGAAAATTAACCTTCGTCTTCCTAAACATCGCCATCTCACGTTGTTCCATAAGATTCTGCTTCTCCTCCATTTGTTCCAATTTGGCATAATCCTCGAATACACCCTTATTACAGGCAGCATCAATCACTGCCATATCTGTCACCTTTTCAAAATCATCGCCCATGGTAACCGCTGTTCCCTTTACATCATCCAGCATAACCACAGCCTCGCAGATAATTACCTCTCCCAGATAAAAGAGACTTTCCTTTACCGGCTCACGCATTTTTATCATTGCAAGAGTTCTTTCAGGCTTTTTAATGATCGTTATGTTGTATTTGTCTTTTATTCTCTTTGCCAGTTCACTGAGTTCTTCGCTCTGCGCCTTTGCAAGAATTTTAAACAATCTCTTTTTGTTCAAAGTCATTCTCCTCTTTACTTAACCTTTTCCTTTATTTTTGTAGATGCCCATTCAAGCAGTATGACTGCAATGACAATTACATAGGTGATAAAACCCATCTCGTGTAAATCGAAATAAAAGCTTCCTGCCATATACATATTGAAACCAATGCCGCCTGCACCTGCAGCAGCGCCCATTGCAACAGCATTTGTGAAGTTGATTTCAAAACGCATAAAGGACCATGCTGTCATACGGCTTCTGCTTGATGGAACAATTGCCTGAAAAACAATCTGCCAAAAGCCCGCACCACTTGCTTTCAGTGCCTCAATTGTTCCCATGTCCATTTCTTCAATCGATTCCGCATAGACCTTGGTAAGATATGCAAAGCTATGGAACGTAAGTCCGATTACCGCTGCAACACTTCCAAGTCCTGCCGATACGGCAAATATCAGTACCCAAAGCACCGTTGGTACAGCACGAACAAGAGCAATAAAACTCTTTATCACATTGGCAATCGTTGGGTTTGCAATATTTTTTGCACACAACAGCGAACAGAAAAATGCGAGTATCGCTCCGAAAACCGTTGATAATGCTCCAAGACAAAAGGTGACCAGAAGCTGATATCCTATTCCACCAATTGTTTCTCGTTTCAGTTCCGGTTGAAAAAATACGACTCCAATATTGTGCATCGTATCACTGACTGCCTTTGCCAAATCAATATTCTTGTAATCAAAAGCTAAGAAAGCGTATACTGTTATCGCTGCCAGTCCTGCTACAAGCAGCTTAATCGCAGTACTGCTTTTGCTTGCCGATGTGATTTTTATTTTTCCATCATGCCTTTTTGTTATATAATCTGAAATACTCTGCATACCACTACCAAGCGGCAGCTCTCTTACAACCGTTAATTCACTCATAAAATTATCCCCTTCGAATTACATAATTATTTTTCTAAGTTTATTGGATAAAAGCTCAATCAAGATTACCAGAATTATGATTGACAGTACGACAAGTCCGGCAGAGTTAAAATCAAGCCGCTTATAATATAGGTCGAACAAATATCCAATCCCTGTTGCTGTCAGCATTCCTACCAGTGTCGAGCTTCTTATATTCGTTTCAATCATATAAAGCACCCAGGTAATGATTCCAACGACTGATGAGGGGATAATACCTTGAAAAACTGACTGAATATAATCAGCTCCTGTTGCATTCAGCGCTTCCACACAGGATTCACTTACCTCATCAATAGTCTCAATAAAAGCTCTTGTGAGAAGTCCAAAGGTGGTAAAAAATAAGGCAAAAAAACCGGTAAGAATATTCTGGCCAAAGGAGAACATCAGAAGGATTGCCCATACCACATCTGGGACATTTCTGAAAAATGCAGCTATTACTCTGACAATGCGGCTTAATAATCCATTGACCTTTGTGGTTTTCGAACCGAACAGACTGAAGAAGAACGCAAGTATAGCGGCAATTACTGTTACTGCTACAGAAAGCAGTGTTGTTTCCAAAAGCTTTTCCATTATCTTCGGTAGGTTTGTCAAAGACTCCTTAGTGGGAATCAAGTTCTTCCCAATCCACAACAGGGCACTTGGAATTGATGTTAAACCGTCGACTGCTTTATACTCTGTTATCATTGCTGATACAATGGTTATTACTGCAGCAGCAATAAATATAAGTGTAAAATTTACTTTTCTCTTTCTAAATATATCAACTGTCTTCTTATTCATTGTTTTTACATCCTACATCCGTAATGAGATCCTTGCTGCTTGATTTGTATATTTTATGAATTGTCCCCTCGTCGAGCTTGTCCGATGGTCCATCATAGACGATTTCTCCATCAGCAACACCAATAATTCTTTTCGAATACTTCATCGCTACATCGACTTGATGAAGATTTACAATGCAGGTTATTTTTTTTCGTTCATTAATGCTGCTAAGATGATCCATGATTACCTTCGACGATTTCGGATCGAGAGAGGCAATTGGCTCATCGCATAGAATTAACTTTGGCTGCTGCATAATTGCTCTTGCTATTCCCACTCGCTGTTTCTGACCACCCGACAGCTCATCACATCTCTTATATGCCTGCTCAAGAAGTCCGAGCTCACTGATGATTTCAAAAGCCTTTTC
Organism: uncultured Lachnospiraceae bacterium; assembly: GCA_964481705.1. GTDB lineage: Bacteria > Bacillota > Clostridia > Lachnospirales > Lachnospiraceae > CAYZUC01. The sequence continues at coordinate 8,285 of CAYZUC010000021.1, read as the reverse complement.
TTTTTCTTCCTCTGTGTAGTGTCCAATCATTCCATTCCATGTGGATTTCTGACCGAGTCTTCCGTGAAGAACATTTTCAATAACGCTTAATCTGTCAACAAGATTGTAATGTTGAAAAATCATTCCGGTTTTCGTGCGAACGGAACGAAGAGCTTTCTTCTTCACTTCCATAATATCCTGTCCATCAAAGATAATAACGCCTTGAGAGGCATCAACCAAACGGTTGATACATCTCAGAAGCGTTGATTTCCCTGCACCGGACGGACCGATTATCGACACGAATTCACCTTCATCAATAGAGAAAGAAACATTATTCAGCGCTTTTGTTGTGTTATTATATACTTTGCTGACATTCCTGAATTCCAGTAAAGGCATTTCGTATTCTCCCTCCTGTTACTTGCTAAGATTTCTAATTGTGTCGTACCAGGAATCCTCGACAAGAACGAAGCATTCTTTGTCCGTTTTCTCATACATTCCGACATTCTCTGAACCTTCAGGAATAAATATTTTGTCATCATTTGAAACTTCATCCGATGTGAAAAGTGTCTGAATAGCAGCTACATCTTCCGGACTGAGAGTTTCAGAATTATATGCCCATGGTCCGTTCAATACAGGTGTTGACTGAATGATCGTAAACTTCTTGCCTGTTACTGTATCGAAAGGAGCCTCGGCATCATCTTTAATGGTATATTCTGCGCCTGTCTGGTTTTCTTCTCCTGCTGTACAGTCTGCATAAGGTGCAATTTCGGTGTTACAAAAAGCTGAGATATCAGATTTTCCAGACATCAGATTGTATGCTGAACCCTGATGTGAGCCACCAAATAGAACCTCTGAGAAAAACATATCGCTTCCGCCTTCGACCAAACCATCTGCATCCAATGAAGATCACTTACTGTCATCAGAGAAATGCGTAATAATTGCGTTGGTAGGTACTTTAAAACCTGATGTAGAGCTGTTTGATACGAAAGACATTCTTTTACCAACAATGTTATCAATGGCATAGCTGTCACCATTCTTATACTGTTCTGCATCATCACTATTAACAGACATAAAGCTATAATAAAGTGCATCGTCTAGTGTGCCTGAAACTCCGGAATTTACAAACAAAAGATCTACTGCATCATTAGCATTTTTTGCTTCTATGTAACCCTGTGCTCCCATTACACATCCGATCTGTGCTGTTCCATTTGCCAGAGATTCAATTGCTATGGAATAGTCAGTCGTCATTTTCTGTTCAACCTTTTTACCTGTTGCCTGTTCCACCAATCTGCTCACCTCTGCACGTGCACCATCGTAATCTTGTGCGCACTCATTTGGATACCAAACCAATGTAATTGTATCGGGATAGGTTTTCTCATTTGTTTTTTCTTCCACTTTATCTGCTGTTGCGTCAGCCGGAGCGGCGGCGGTTTCAACAGCTGCTTGGGCAACCGTTTCCACAGTCTCTTCCGCAGATGCATTGTTCTGATTAGATGTTTCGGACGAACCACAACCTGATAAACATCCTCCTGCAATTACCATCACACTGCTCAATGCCATTGCTCTGAACCATTTTGTTCTTTTCATAGTATTCCTCCTAAGATATTATGTTTAATTGGCATTTTTTTCTTGCCATCGACATTGAGTTTAAAGGACTACTGTAAACTCTACAATCCATGGGAAGTTAAATATGCGTAAAATCCAAACCGATTTTTCTTGCACAAAAAAAATCGTTTGGACAGCTCTTATTCTATCCAAACGATTCTTATTCTCTTTCATATTCATAATGCGGTTACTTATCGACCGCCTCCGCCGCTTCCTCCTCCTGAGGAACCGCCTCCTCCACCACTGCTGCTGGAACCGCCTCCACCACTGCTGCTGGAAGAACTGCCTGCTCTCGCTCCATTGGTACTTGCACGCGAAATGGTATCAATTAATACATAGGAGCTTGCCAATCCATCGTAATATCCCATACGGCTCTCAAAATAGTCAGGGTAAATCTCTTTGAATTTCTCTGCTACCTTGTCTGCCATGCCAAACATCTGCGCTGCAATCAGATAGTCATCCCAAAGTACGATATCCTCTGGCGGACGTTCATTGATAATCGTAAAGTCCTTAAGGAAATTCCGAAGTCCTCTCCATGCCAGAACCTGCTCACGTCCGGATTCTGTAAAGGCATCCTGAGAAGCTTTGAGAATACCGCCCAATCGATCCACCGGAATCTCACCCAGATATTCCCTTTCCTTCATATAGGTTTTTCCGTACTTTTCAAAAAGCTCCATAAGCTTGTTTACTTTATCATAATTGTTACTGGACCAGCGATACATCTCCTTTTCCTGAAGAATATCATCTCCACCACTGGCCGCACGCAGCATCTCAAACAACTGTCGTTCTAAGGCAAAATCGACATCAAATGGTGCCCGCTTCAGAATAACCGAAGGAGTCTCCAATCCAAGCATACCACCCAGACCGGCTTTTCTCTCCTTGCGAATCTCTATTCTCTCCTCCTGCAGCCATTTCAATAGATACGCACCAATAATATTATTACTGGTAGAATCCACACTAATCATCGTTCCTAATGCATAAAAGGCAGGAATATTACCTTCCAGTGGTATATCTCGAAAATACTCCTCATATCCACGCAACTCATTTCTAATACAGGGAATCGGATAAGCATTCCCACTCAGGTTACTTGACACCTTTATCTTCTCTTTTCCATTTGTCAGGAGTACATAGACAAGGAAGAAAATCGCTATGATTGGACTTAGTATCAGAAGAAGTACCGTGATTACCCAGAACAGTGGATTCCTCCATACAGTATAATTCTTATCTTCCTGAATACTATTGCGAGCCTCTTCAAATGTCGTAATGCGACCTTGCTTTGCTTTCGTCCTTTTCCTTAAGCGAATTATCAATACCATCATAACCAGAAGGGCTATTGCATATTTAAGCAAAGCCAGATACTGAAAGATGGATAAAGGATGGCTGGTGCTCCTTTTTTTATGGTGACTGGTAGCATCCGTTCCTGAATCGTTATGATCAATTTGATAATCGCTTCCTTCAAAAGCCGTCTTCTTCATATCCTCAAAGGAACCGGATCGAATGCAGGTCGTATCAAACATATCCCTTGGAAATCGGCACATTACCGTAACATAATCGTCTGAAGTAAGAGCCTTTGTACTGTCAGCCTCAACTACTCCTTCCTTGACGTAAATTGTTCCTTCGTAACCAAAGGCCCATACCTTGACATCATCGGAAGTGAACTCGGTTCCCGGCTTTGTTACCATGACATGGATCTCCTTTGGTGCACTGGATAATCCATCATTGATAACGCGCTGATTAAATGCGCAGTAGTCATCAAAGCCCTTAACAAAATTCGTCATACGATAATGAACCATGAAAACATGGGCTCCATCTCTTCCCACGCCCCAACACAATTCATAATTACCATTACCTTTATTTACAATTCCACATTTACCAGCCTTTTCGTCTATCGAACGGTCGACATCCCATGCACCTTCATTTTCAAATACATTTCCGTCCTCTTCCACAGAGAAATCCTGAATCTCGATATCTCCAAGATTACCTTGTACCAGATACCATTCCGTACAACCGGTTACCGATACATCCCATGTCTCTGTGATATCCGCACTGCCGTCTTCATTCAATGAAACATAGATTACTACATTTCGTACCGAGGTAGACTTCGCATATACCGGAGTAGGTACCAAAATCAGTCCTGCAAGCAGAAATGCCAAAAAAAGCGTAAATAATCTCTTTAATTTAACCATCATTATCCTCATTCCGTTTGCTCTTACATTTTAGGAGCTTCTGCCTTATTCTGATCTGATTCCAGATATTCACGTGTATGGAATCCAAATATTCCTGCGAAGATGGAAGAAGGAATCTGTCTTACCAGACGGTTAAACTTCGTAACGGTATCGTTATAGCTCATACGGCTGATACGTACCTTGTTCTCATAATCATTTACACTGTCCATTGTTGAAAGATAGACCTCATTCGTCTTTAGATCCGGATAGGCTTCTGCGATTGCAAGTAATCGATCCGACACCTGATTCATGAGCTTTTCCTGATGTTCTACCTCATCCTTCGTACTCTTTGTAGAGATGTTCTTTCTTTCTTTTACAATTTCCATTAATGCTTTGTATTCATAATCAGAATACTTTTGTGTTAAGGATGCCAAGTTAACCAACGCATCCCATCTGGAAGTCTGCTGTACACCAATCTGTGATAAAGCATTTCCACACAATTCATCTGCACTAACCAAGCTTCTCTGTGATGAAACAGCGGTTGCACCGAAGATAATTAAAAGAATCACGAAAACCAAAACGATAATTGCCACCATACTCTTTGTCCTCTTTTCTTATGTAAACTAATATTGGTATAACGTTCTACTAGAAGAATACCATTTGATGCCAAACGAATCAATACTAAAATCACTTGCTTCGAGAAAACGCCTTCGCAAGTGTCGCAGCAAGCGTGTCTGGCTGTATCGGCTTTGCTACGTGATAATTCATACCACTGGATAGAGCCTTGGAAATATCCTCATTAAATGCATCGGCTGTCTGTGCAATAATCGGAATCGTAACCGCTTCTGGGTGGGAAGAAGCACGAATCTCTTTTGTTGCCTCAAAGCCATCCAGAACAGGCATCTGGATATCCATTAGGATGGCATCATAGTAACCCTTTTCAGAAGCGGTAAACATATCTACCGCACTCTGCCCGTTTTCTGCAATATCAACCACTACATTATATTTGGATAGATAACCCTGAGCAACAATTTGATTCAATACATTATCCTCAGCAAGTAATACTCTTTTTCCGGCAAAATCCCATGATGTTATCTGCTCCTTGGGTGCTGCAATTCTACCATTGGTAAGCGACATAAATAAATCAAACAAGGAGGATGGGAAAATCGGTTTGGGTAGGAAAATATCTGCGCCATCCTTCCAATCATCATCCGTCTGTTGGAAGTCGTACGCAGAAATTACGATAATCATCAGGTCTCTTCCAAACTTCTCACGAATTTTCTCGGCTACCTCTTTACCATTCATCTCCGGCATATTCCAATCAATCAGACAGAGACTGTATTGATCATTTTCATTTCTGGCACGCTCAATCTCACAAAGTGCATCCACTCCACTCGATACACACCTATGACGTACTCCTATATTAGACAGCACATGATCCAAGTATTGTCTTTCGACCTCCTCATCATCGACTGCAAGAATATGAAATCTCTCTATATCCTCTGACAGCATTTTCTGTTTATCCACAGTGTATTTTTCAAAGGGCAAATCAACTGTAAATGTAGTACCTTGATTGAGCTCACTCTCAACACGAATGCTGCCTTCCATCATATTGACTAGATTCTTAACAATGGACAGACCCAAGCCACTACCACCGTATTTTCTGGCAGTGGATGCATTCTCCTGCTCGAAAGGCCGGAATAAACGGCTCATAAGCTCCTCACTCATACCACAACCGCTATCTGTAACCTCAAAGCGCATAAATATCTTACTCTCTGCAACGGATGTCTGTGAGATGGTAAGCCATATATGTCCTTGTGAGGTAAACTTCATGGAGTTACCAAGTAAATTCATAAGAATCTGATTGACTCGCAGCTCATCACCAACCAGCCAGTCCTCTGAAACAGATTTCATCCTCACTTCAAAAGCAAGTCCCTTTTGTTTACATTGTGTACCATAAATATTGACTATAGACGATAACAGATGTTTAAAATCAAATGGAGATTTAGCTATTTTCATCTTGCCCGATTCGATAGACGACATATCCAGGACATCGTTAATAACAGCCAATAGCTGTCTTGCTGCAATATTTGCGCTGGCCAGACAATTTTGAACCTTCTCTGCATCTGCTCCCTTTGCCAGTTCCATAAATCCGATAATTGCATTCAGTGGCGTACGCATTTCATGCGAAACACTTGATAAAAACTGACTTTTTGCCGCATCTGCCTTTTCTGCTTCCGCCAAGGCTGCCGATAAGAGTTCCGCATGACGTACTTCATCTTTACGTACCTGTGTTACATCCGATACTGCCACAGCTATCAGTTCCAGTTCCCTGTCAATATAGAAAAAGCTGAGCAGCTTATCAAAACGATTCCCCTTCTCATCATGAAGGACAATTGATACCTGATCGTACTCTTTACTCTGTAACTGCTTTTCTACTTCCTCCAGCGTGACCCGATGCCAGATTTCCTCCTGATTACGAACAATCATCTCCTCTTGTATTCTGTGTATACTGTCATCGACTCCATACTGAGCGGTATATCGCTCCAGAGAACCATCCTCTGTGATACGATACTGCATACAATAACCGTTCATTCCGTCAATACACATAAAACCATCGCAGTCTGCAAGCGCCAGTTTCCGAATAATCTCACCCGTTACATGCTTGTCCGTGACATCCCATACATAGTCAAAGCATAGTAAATGACCGGTGGATGGATCGCGTCGTAAAGCGAGGTCACTTCGCAGCCATTGAAGCTTACCTTCCCGTCTCCTGCATAAAGAAAAACTAAATTCATAATTTCCCCGCTCGTAAGCAGCTTTTGTCCTTTCCTCCGAAAAGTGCATCCGATGCTCTCGAAGCTCTTCCTCAGTCTGTTGATCACTAAGCTCCGGCATAAGTCGGTCGAAAAAATCATCCATCGGTATCCCAGCTTCCAATCCAGGAATATCAATATTCGTATTTATCAGCTTTTGCTCATCAATATCAAAACATGATGTATACAGAAGACCATCCTTTTTCTTTTCCTTACGTTCCATTTCAAGCAGATATCTCTTCTCAATCTGCTTTTCGATTATCACTCGTTCGGTAACATCAATGAAAATCTCTCGAAAAACGAGTATGCCACCCAAATCCACTTCATCCATAACACATTCTACAACCGCTTCGGAACCATCCTTTTTTGTAATCGTCCATAAATAATGAATCGGATTATTACTTTCTGAACACTCTTTAAATTTCACAAGAAAATCAGCTTCTGAATCAGCCTTTACCACATTTCTCGGGAGGCTGCCTTCAAAAGAAGCATCCGAATCATATCCATAGATTTCTGCTGCCGTTGCATTGTTATTCAGAATCTTATGAGGTTCCTCATGCGAGTATTGAAAAATACCACAAGGCACCGTATCGTAAAGATGCTGTAAAATCTCATGCTGTTTCTCTGTTGCTCGCAAAACAGCTATCTGTTCACGTACCTGCTGACGGTGAACAATAAAAATAAGGATACCTATCAGAGTGAACGTGATGATTATCATAACCAACCAATTGTATTTCACAAGTAAGTCCCACATATTCATTCCGGACTTTGCTAATGATGTATTTCTGACATACATCATGTCGATTTCCTGACTGGGAATTGCATTGATACATTTGTTTAAAATGGATAGCAATGCCGGTGAGCACTGATCTGTCACACCAAAACAGACACGGGATTCTGTATTTCTTAATATCATAGTCTTCAATCCCGAATACTTGGCATGTCCCAGTAAATAATCCTCACACATACTGACAATATAGGTTAGTGAGGCCTGATCCAGTATAACTGCATCAAGACACTCTTCTATGGTAGAATACTCCTTAATATTATGAAATCCATACTGTTTCGCAATCTCAGAATACATTGGATAGTCTTTTGGCACAGCTACGATAGAATCCGGAGTGATTTTCCCAAAATCCTTCGCCACTTCGGTGAAGGTACTCTCCGAAAAGGAATCTGTCTGTTTGATAGGTAGCTCTTGCTCCAGAATTGGGCTTTTGGCCATAGCCCCAAATATCTGGATTTCACCATTTTTCACTTTCTTTTGATATTCTGGTCCAGGCTTTCTCTCTATAAAATGAAAGCTCATACCAGTCATATCCGTAATCTTCTGGAAAACATCGATAGAAACGCCGCGAAATGTGCCTGCCGAGCTGTCAAAATACTCAATCGGTCCCATACTGCTCGTAGCAGAGACCTCCAGAACGTCAGTATTTGCAATGAATTCCGCTTCCTCACGCGTAAAAAGCAGCTGCGATTTTGTCATATCCTTTGTGTAATACCGTTTCTTTAAGTCATCAAGAAATCCCTCATTCTTAAAATACAGCTTTTCCTGAGCCTTTGAAAATTCCCTCATCCTACTGCTTCCATTTGTACTCATAAGGTATGCCGGTGCGACTCCCAGATTCGCAGCAATCTGATACTTCTCCTTAGCGGAGTAATTCACCAGTACCGCCGCATCAACAAGACCCGTTTCCAATGCCTCACAGACTGCCTCATT
>CAYZUC010000020.1:16023-37247 GCA_964481705.1 uncultured Lachnospiraceae bacterium | reverse complement strand
CCAACTCTGTAAAGGAGTCGGTAATCACAATATCATAAAGTATTTTGGATGCTTTTTGGATAGATAATCTTTTTGACATAATTCACCTTCTCAAAAAAATGGCTTCCTATCAGATATTATAGGAAGCCCATAATAGCACTTATTTAAAACGATTGCCAACCGACGGTACTTCAAAAGTACCACTGGTTAATAAATCCTGAAAATCTCCGGAAATATCAACGGATCTCGGTGTGATTATGAATATATAATGAGAAATCTTTTGAAGATTGCCACTGATTGCAAAACAGGAACCTGATGTAAAATCAATAATCCTCTGTGCAATATCAACATCCAATCCTTCGAGATTAAGTACTACTGTGCGATTGGATAATAGGGTCTCAGTGATTTCTCTTGCATCTTCGAAATTGGTTGGTTTAATCACACAAACCTCCATTCCAGATGGAGCCACAGTTTTCTTCTGTCTCATTGGAGTAACCTTGGCAATCGGCTTTGGTTTTACTTCTTCCTCTTCGATGTCGGCTTTGGTTTCGTGCTTTCCAAACTTCTTCTTGGAATCATCTGCAAAATCATCATCGTCATCATCATAGAAGCCATCATCATCGTCGTAATCATATTCGTCATCGTTTAGTTTCATCGCATTTAAAAATTTGTCTAGAACGCTCATAGTTATTCTCCTTATTAGACTAATTATGTATAGATACGCTCCCCAAATATCCCTGTTCCAACACGGACATGAGTAGAGCCCTCTTCGACAGCGACACCATAGTCACCTGTCATACCCATGGACAACATATTCATAGATAAACTACCTCTCAGTCTATTATCGTCTGTTTTTTGTGTTATGTCAACAACTAATTCCCGCATTTTTACAAAATATTGACGATTTTGTTCCGGATCAGCTACATATGGTGCAATTGCCATCAATCCATGCACACAAATGTTTGGTAAAGAGGCGATTTCGAAGATCACTGCTTCCGCCTGGTCATAATCCAGACCAAATTTTGTCTCTTCATCGCCAATATTAATCTGAACAAGGATGTTTGCAGTCAGATTATGCTTTATCGCTTCTTTACTTATTTCCTTTGCAAGCTTTAGAGAATCTACACCATGAATCAGATATGCTTTATCGATAATGTATTTTACCTTATTGGTTTGTAAATGACCAATCAGATGCCAGCGAATGTCTTTCGGCATCTCTTCATATTTCTCGACCATCTCTTGGACCTTGTTCTCTCCAAAATCACGAATCCCTTCGTGATAAGCATCCATAATCAGAGAAACCGGTTTTGTCTTACTTACGGCAATTAGCGTAACCTCGTTTCTGTTACGTCCACTCTTTTTGCATGCTTCTTCAATCGTTTTTTCTACTTGTTTTAAATTCTGAGCAACATTTACTGACATAATGAAAAGCCTTCTTTCCTTTGCTGTTAAAAAATAAAATCGTTATCATTTACAGATTTACCATCCAGTACAATATGGTCGTATACGCTCAAGCCATACTCGGTATTTGATTTAACAATTGAATACTCTTTGTTTTGGTATAATATTTTGATCTGCGTAAAATCAGCATATCCCTTGTTCATATTGTATACACCCGTAAGAGTGCCCTTTTTGCTGACAGGATACTTCTCATCAGATTGAGGCATAATAATGTAATCTCCTATTTGGAATACACTCGTATCCACATAATAATCGGTACCGGAGGCGTAATAGATATCGGTTGGGACAAATTCTGTGCTGATGGAGCCATCCTCCAGATAGGTTTGTCTCATAAATCCTTCCTTGTCGGAATCGCCACCTTTTGTAATATACGCAGTCGGAATCAGGAAGAATTCCTTCTCAACAATTGAGGAATTCGGTATTTTTAAGCCTTTTTCCACATCAGTTTCCAATTCTACATCAAGATATCGGTCAGAAGCATAATTAATCATGGAATTGGTAAAGGAGAGCTGTAAATAGGTTCCATCCGGATTATGCTGTATACTTACTTTTCCCCAACATTCGTCCCCGGTTTTTAGAAATTTTACCTGTATATACTCTTCTGCTTCGAGTTCCAGTGCTCTGTCTTCCTCCATAGGAATGAGTACACACCAATTCTCATCGGTAATAATCTTATACGAATTGTCGCCAGCACCTATCAGAGAGTTGCTTTGCAGCTGCTTTTTCTCGTGAGTTTCTTCTTCAAAGTCTTCCGCTGTTACATCTGCAGGTTGTCTTTGCTCCAATCCATCTGTGGAATACACGACAATACCACTTTGATCGGCGTAATGGAAATCAATCAGCTCTTTTACACTACTTTCAGAAATATCATTCAGGCTTGCCATGACATTCTTATTCGCGAGCTTCATAACGGTTCCTTCCACTGCATACTTAAAATCGTATATTTCATCAAAATTATGATCCGAATAATTATGACGATAGTTCATGAGCTGCGTCTTTAACTCTGTCATATCCGCTTCGGTAAAGTTGGTACCATTCTCTGCATTGGATTGAATCAAATCAGCAAGCTTTCCACTTTCGTCAATCGTATAAACCATAGAGCCAACGGAAACACGTTCACATTCGCGTGCGTAATAATTGATATATCCCGCATTATCAGCAGCATAAACATCCTCTTTCCGAAGGGCTATGGCACGATAGGTATTATTTACTGCCAAAGACCCCATTTTCACTTCATAACCAGTAATATGTGAGGAAGTAAAGTATAGAAAAATCATAATAATTATGTACACAAAAATAAAACCGAAAATAATAAGTCCAAGATTAATATTCAACGGTTTCCTATACTTTGTTACAACTGCCTGTTTATTTCGTTTCCTGTGATTTGCCATACCGGAAGTTCATTCTCCTTAAAAGGGCTATCACATATTGTGACAGCCCATTTTTTCTGACTATATGTAAATGGATTCTATAAAGCAACCAAAACCTTTTCTGCTAATTCATTCGGAAGAGAATCTTTTGTTACGGAGATACTGATTGTAATGGAAATGTTAAATTTCTCGCTGAACTTGTCAAGCTTTTTTATTAACGTGAATGCTTCTTCATCACTGACTGTAATCAATCTCTTTAACCCATCAATATAAATCTGTTCTAAATCATGATCTGCCGATATAATACCGGATACAAATCCAAGAAATTCACTATCTGAGGAAATACAGTAATCACTGGTATTAATCAGTCGAATCTTATTTACCAATTCATACATATGATCTGTATTTTTGTCTAAAAAAACGATATTACCCTTTACTTCTTTGCTTGCTTCATTTACTTTATCAAGAAGAATTTTTGTCTTTCCTTTTCCCTTTTCGCCTACGATTAATTGAACCATGTCAATCTCCTCCTTTTTTTGTAAAACATATGCATTTTACAAATGCTTTTAACAATATAAATATACTATAGATACGTTAAAAAGACAATACTATTTATCGATATCCTCTAAGAGAAGATTCGTCTTTTGATAGCATGTATCCATATCTACAGCTTTCATAACGACTGAAATATAGGGGTTTCCCGCACTGTCCTTGGAAAGAAGAACCAAGTTAGCTCCGGCAGCACTGGTAGTTCCTGTTTTTCCGCCAATTACATTAATATTTGTTGGAGATGTCACCTCATCTTTTATAAAACGGTTTGTTGTATCATATGATACTTCTTTAGGCTCTCCTGCACTATTTTTGTACGTGGTGGAATAGGTCGTCATGTGAATGATTTCGTTAAATAGGTCATTTTTTATCGCCTCGTTAAAAATCAGGTACATATCATAGGCGGTGGTGTAATGATTTTCATCCTGAAGCCCATGAGGGTTTACAAAATGTGTATTGGTTGCGCCAAGCTTTGCTGCCTCAGAATTCATCAAAGTAGCAAAATCATCTATACTTCCGGATATATATTCTGCAATTATCACAGCTGCATCATTCCCCGAATACATAAGCAATCCGTGTAATGCCTGATCTAACGTCATAGTATCACCAGGCTGAAATCCACACAACTGTGCTCCCTGCTCTGTAATGAGAACATTGTCAGAAGCAGTCAGTATATCCTCCGGATTACCATATTTTAATGCAAGATACGCAGTCATTACCTTTGTCATACTGGCAGGATAAAGCTTTATATTAGCATTTTTGGAATAGATGGCATTTTTACGATTGATATCGAATAGAGTCGCCGATCCATACATATCCGTACCACCACTTAGTTCATCTCCTACCGTTATGTCTTCGGAGACAACACAAAGGTCGGATGCAAAGGATTCTGCCACTTTGGCATTGTCGTTGGCATCAAAGCGAAAGGCAGTCACTCCGGAATTCATGTCGTATGGAATCGATATCTCCTGTTTCCCACAACCGGTAAATATGCAACAGGTCATGAATAATGCAATTGTTGATAATACTTTCTTCCTACTTGTACATTTCACGCCACTCAAGATCTCCTCTATCCAGTGATTTAATCAACAGTTCTGCGGAAGCAAGATTTGTCGCCAAGGGAATATTATGTACATCACATAAATGCATAATATTATTGACATCCGGCTCGTGAGATTTCTGTGTAAGAGGATCACGCAGGAAAATGAGCAAATCGATTTGATTGTGCTCAATTTGGGCGCCTAATTGCTGTTCACCACCCAAATGACCTGCCAGATACTTGTGTACATTAAGATTTGTAACTTCCTCAATCAATCTGCCTGTCGTACCGGTGGCAAAAAGATCGTTTTTTGCTAAAATACCCCTGTATGCGATGCAAAAATTCTGCATTAACTTTTTCTTTGCATCATGTGCAACTAACCCAATATTCATGATACTTATCTCCAATCTTTATCTAAATTTCCTGACGGATACTTCTTTTGCTGTAATCCAACATTTAAAACAAAACCTAGTCCAATGAACAAGCTGTCAAGTGATGTAAGACCATAGCTCAAAAATGGTAAAGGAATTCCGGTATTTGGCGTGACTCCTGTAGCAACTCCGATATTAATGAAGCTCTGAAATCCTATAAGGCCTGCCATACCGGCACATATCAGCGTCCCGGCAAGATCCTTCGCCTTTCTGCCTGTATTAATAATCTCAATAACAATCAGGCATATTAGGATGACTACGCTCATAGCACCCAGAAAACCAAATTCTTCACCTACAATAGCAAAAATAAAATCTGTCTGCGGCTCTGAAATAAAGTTACCATTTTTTACAGAACCGACTTCATTATTCTTGTAGCCTTTTCCCGTTAATTGCCCGCTTCCGATTGCAATAATCGAATTTTGCTGCTGGTAACCTTCGGCATTTTCATATTTCTCCGGCTGAAGCCATGCCAGAATACGTGTTTGTTGATACTCTTTTATGATTTTCTGGTCTGGCTGCATGACAAGAACCAATGCAATAACAGCTACCGGAATCACGACGGCTAATACTCCTATAATAATCTTGTAACTGATTCCCCCGATAAAAAGAAGAACACAGAAGATGATGAATATCATAATACTCGTCGACAAATCCGGCTGTTTATAGACACAAAACAATGGAACCGCTAAAAGTGCAACTAAACTACCCAAAATACGGAAGGTGTTTAACTTCTCCCTATGTTTAATAATAAACTGTGCAAAGAATAAAATCAATAATATTTTGGCAAGTTCCGAAGGTTGAAATCGAAATCCCAAATTAATCCATCGTTGTGCACCACCTGCACTTTTTCCGGTGAGAAGAACTGCAATCAGTAAGCCGGTATTCAGAGCATAAATAATCCAGTAGAACTTTAGAACAAAGGAGTAATCAATTAATGATACAACAATCATGATAACAATTCCGAGTCCAAAACCGATGATTTGTTTTCCCTGCACAGATTCTTTTGCACTTCCAATCGCAAAAATACCAATCATGGTAATCATTATGGAAAATAGTACTAATCTGAAATTGTAATTTCTCAATTGATATTTCTTAAACATAATAATCCCCATTCTTGCAATATTAAGAGTGTCTTCCAAATGTCTTTTTTAAATCAAGTATCGGAATATTGGCATATAAAGCAGGTACTCTTCCATTCTCCGACTTTTTCTTCATTATCTGAATCTCTGTAGCATTGGAGTCAATCTCCATATATTTGGAAATGACTTTTACAATGTCATTTTTTATCATTTCCATTACTTCTGGAGTACAGTTTGCTCGGTCAGAGATCAATAATACCTTTAAACGGTCTTTTGCAACGTCTCTGGAACTTTTGCGACGAAAAAAACAAAAAAGATTCATATGCATTTCCCCGCTTTCTGAAATTTTGCTTTAAAACGGAGAAAGATGTTCTCTTCTTCTTTGAAATTGGGAAAGGGAATCTCCTCCCCCAAGATTCTACCGCAGATATTCATGTACGCAGTACCTGCAGCTGTGTTTCGATCACAGACAAGTGGTTCTCCCTGGTTGGTTGCAATGACCACTCGTTCATCGTCGGGTACTGCACCAATCAAGGGTATTGAAAGGATGTCCACGACATCTTCCACACTCATCATATCACCCTTTCGCATCATTTCTGTACGGAGTCGATTTACGATTAATTCTTGTCTCTCAATATTATTGGCCTCTAATAATCCAATGATACGGTCGGCATCACGTATTGCAGACACCTCGGGTGTTGTAACCACCAGGGCACGATCGGCACCTGCTATGGCATTTTGAAATCCCTGCTCGATTCCGGCAGGACAATCTAATAGTATGTAATCAAACTCCATTCGAAGCTCATGTACCAGCTTTTTCATTTGTTCCGGTTTGACGGATGATTTGTCTCTTGTCTGGGCAGATGGCATAAGGTAGAGAGATGGATGTCTCTTATCACGAATCAATGCTTGCTTGATACGACAATTACCCTCTACGACATCGACAAGATTGTACACAATTCTGTTTTCCAGTCCCATGACCACATCCAGATTACGTAATCCGATATCGGTGTCAATCATGATGACCTTGTTTCCCAGCTCAGCAAGACCTGTCCCAATGTTTGCAGTAGTCGTTGTTTTTCCGACTCCGCCTTTCCCTGAAGTGACGACAATTACTTCACACATAGTATTCCTCCATTTCAATGATATCTGTGATGAAATTTTCGTCTACTGAATGATTTATAAGGGAATATCGTTCAGTAATTCTTTGGTAATGGGCTCAATATAAATATTACCTTTGTCCACAAAGGCTATTTTGGGCGTTGCTTTTGTGCGATGTGTCCAGCGAAATCCCTTTTCGCCTTGTTTTGCAATAATGTCTCCTATTTTGATCTGTGTCGGCTGCATATCAAGTGCCGCCACAAAATTATTGCTGTCTCCATTTCCACCAGCATATGCCATGCCATAAAGCGTACCAAGTACAACAATGTTGCCTGTTGAAATAACAGTTGCACCGGGATTGACATCTCCGAGGATAATAATGCTATAGTCTGTTTCAAGAACCTGTCCACTTTTTAAATTACCTTTGTAGAATTGTCCGTCGTTATGATCGGTACTTTCTGCAAATTGGTTCATTGCTTTCAGATAAACCTGATTCTTTTCTTCGTCCTTTTCCAGGATACATGTGATATCAATCTGTGAATGATCACAAATGGTATCAATTAACAGCATCTCTTCCTCATTGGACAGCTTTCTTCCCTCAAAGGAAAGGACTACCTTTGCTGCCCCAAAGAACTTACTGGATTCTTGAAATTTCTCTGCTACTGCTTCCTTAATCTCATCAAAAGATATCTCATCATTTAGGATTACGTTGATACCATTTGACAGACTTTTTATCATAACCTTATTTTTCATCTGTTCTCCTCCCTAATCACCAATAATACCACTATCAGGAGTTTTGGCTTTTCCATTGATTATATCTTCCGGAGCCTCCACACCAAAGTAGTAACTTAAGATATCACGACTTACTTCGGCAGAATTAGCAGAGGTATAGCCATATGCGATACGAGTAGCAATTGCTATTTCCGGACTATCGTAGGGTGCAAAACCAACAAAAAGAGCATGATTTGGTCTGCTTTTAATCTGCTGTGCGGTTCCGGTCTTACCTGCTGCAAGAATGGGGAAGCCTTCAAAGGCTTTGGCATTCTCAACCACACCCCTCATACCACTATGGATAGCATCCCAGTAAGAACTGGCAAGATCAATGTGATTACGAACAGAGGGAGAATAATTCTCCAAAATATTACCATTCGGGTCCTCTAACTTATCAAGAAGACTTAAATTATAACAAACTCCATCATTTGCGACTGTCGTTACATAACGGGCAAGACCTACTGTGGTATAGCTGTGAGTTCCCTGCCCAATTGCAGAACGAACGGCATCTTCTGTCGATACTTGTGGCTCCGCTTCTGTTAATTCAATGCCGGACAAATCCGTAAGACCATACAAATCAGCATAATGAGCTATCTTACCGAGTCCGAGTTCACTGTCGTATTTTCCGGTCACGTCAGTACCAAGGCGATAACCTACTTCATAAAAGAAACAGTTACAAGAATTCTCAATTCCTTCTGATACATTTAGATTACCGTGTCTGGAAGGATAAATCCAGCATTTCGGTCCTGGTGTGAAACGATCAAAAACACCATTACACTCGATAACATCAGTTAAACCAATAACACCTTCTTCGATGCCGGCAGTGGCAGATACCATTTTGAAAGTGGAACCGGGAGCCATCTTCTGCTGTGTTGCATAACTATATAAAGGATTGGATAAATCGTTGGTAAGTGTATTGTAGTAGTCTGCATCAATGGTATTAGCAAGCATATTATTGTTGTAGCTCGGATAAGATACACAGGCAAGAACCTCACCCGTTTTTACATTTGTAATAACACTGGAACCAGAACAGGGGTCTAATGCGAGCTGCGCCGGAGTTATCTCCAGATTCCGAATTTTATCAAGAATAAAGGTATAAGACGATATGCCTCCACTTTCTAACTGAGCACGTTCTCCGGAATCGTCATCAATAATACGTTGTTCATACAGAACCATACAGATCTGTTGCCCACTGATATTATTATCGTGAATCATATATTTGTAAATTTTCTTGGAGAAACCATTATTGGTAGCAAGAGTTCCGTTAATATAGCTAAGTAAACAATGGTAGATCTCGTCAGAATCAGAATACTGTGAATTGGTCTTGATTTTCGTAATATCGATCCATTTTTGTGAAATGGCATAATTCAAAAATTCCTTTAAACTGATGGACTCCTCTTTCCACTTAAGATAGGTTTCATCCTTCTGATCAATCGCATCTGTCAGTAATACTCCGCAGCTTGGTGACGACAACATGGAAATTACATAGCTTTCGTATACCTGCATTTCCTTTGTCAATGCCGTATAAGGAGTTCCCGTTTCGTTTAATTCCAGCATCAATGCTTCACGAACAGCCTTTAACTTGCGTTGATAGGCTTCATGAATTGCCTTTTCATACTGCTTTGCGTCCGGATCCTCGATGTGGGAAATATCAATTACGTTATTGTTAAAAAGTGCAAAATAAACATCATCGATTGGAATCTCGATGTTGGCAGCACTGTCATTCTCACCCATGGTATATTCTTTGATATTACGTATCTTACTAATCAGGATACCTGCGAGCTTTTGTTCAATAATATGATAAATCGCACTTTGCAAATCGGAATCAATCGTAAGGTACAGGTCATTACCGGCAATTGGTTCGATCCTTTCGGCAGTATCAACTACCTTTCCCAGGTTATCTACATAGATTTTCTCGCTTCCCTTGGTTCCCTGAAGCTTCTTTTCCATAACCTGTTCGACGCCGGCCTTTCCGACCATATCGTTCATCTCATACTTACTGCCATCGGCATTAAGTGTCTCTAATTCTTCCGTAGACACTTTTCCGGTATATCCCAGAATAGGTGACATGCTGTCATCATCAATGTATTTACGAATTGTATCCTCTGCAATATCAACGCCTTGAAGTCGGTCCTTATTCTCCATAACAACCGCTACGGTCTCTTCATTAACACCTGTTGCTACGGTAGTTGCTATGTATTTCTGGAAACTATTTGTATTCATGGCATAACGAATGGTCACAATCTTGAGTAATTCTTGATTCGTATAGCCTTCTCCTGCTCGAAATACTTCCTTACCATTTACTACTTCGTATTTGCCAATACCAAATTTCTTTTCTCCTGCAAGGTACATAATTAAATTATTTGGAGTGGAATTTTTTTCTTTGACAAGAAGGTCATCCGTTCTTGCATGACCATATACATCGGCGAGAAAACGTAAAAGTGCCTTGTCTGTTACGTTATATTGAAAGTTTCCATTTCCATCAATGACAACATTAAAATCATTGAGCAGCTTATTGCCATGTCCTTCGACGATTTTTATCAATTCCTGTATGGTATCATTGATCTGCTGATTTTTGTCTGGAGTAGAATCATAATTATCTTCAATTGTTACGGAATAAGCCAACTCATCATATGCAAGCAGTTTTCCTTTGCAGTCAAATATCTTTCCACGTGTACTGGTAATGGTCTTTTCCTTCATGATTTTCAAGGTGAAATTATCCTGGTAGGTTTCACCTTTTACAATCTGCAAGGTAAAAAGCCGTTGTATCAACACAAAGAAACACACCAGAATTACCAGTAACAGTGTGAACATACGTGAAAATATGATGTTAAGAATAGAATCTCTTATATTTCTAAACAAACTTGCTAGCACTCCTTTTTTCATCCTCTTCTAACTTGCGGTTAATCCAGAGGATCATGCGATAGAAAATAACAGTAATCACGATGGTATATATAACTTCCGGAACAATAATCTTGGTGAGATAAAAGAAAAAAGCCATTCTTGTTCTAAGAAGAAAAAGCACAACATAAGATACGATACAATAAGAAAAATCGCTAATGGTAATAAATATGATAGGCAATTTAACATCCTCGGGATAGAAAATTCTGTGAAAGAATCCATTTCCATAGCCAATAAACATATACAGGAGGGAATAGATACCCAACAAGTCACTGTAGAAAATATCAATCAACAGACCGCAAAAGAAGCCGACGAGCAAACCTTCCTTTTTACCTCTCATAAAGCCAAAGGAGGAAGTAAGGACAATAAGTAAATTAGGGACAATTCCACCCAAAGAGATAGACTGAAAGAAGGTACACTGTAAAAGAAATGAAATTACAATAAGCAGACTTACAATGATTTTTCGTTTCAATTCATACACTCCTTAATCCTTTTGCTTTTTTAAATCCTTGATTACCAATACAACATCTACGTGATTAAAGTCTACAACAGGTGTGATGGTGCCGGATTTTGTAAGGTTGTTTGAATCGGTCACGAGTTCGCTGATATATCCAATGGAAATACCCGGAAGAAATTTATCACTGATATTGGAGGTGACAATCTGATCGCCTTCCACGACTTTATTCTTTTCATCCTTTAACTGTTCAAAACGAATCATACCGGATTCCATCAATTGTAAATCCCCGGTGACTACAAGCTTATCGGAAGTGGATAAAACCATTCCACTGATATTGCTGGAATCATCGATAATGGAACGAACAGTAGACCAGTTCTTTCCGACTTCCGTAACTATTCCAACCAACCCGGAACCGGCCATAACATTCATATTGACCTCGATTCCGTCATCGCTTCCTTTATCAATCAGGAAGACAGAAAACCAGTTGCCGGGATCCTTGCCTATGACTCTCGCTCCAATCTTCTCGTAATCGGAATACTTCTTATCCAAATCATAGAGCTCACGCAGCTTTGTCAGCTCATATTTATCCTGCACCAGATTGCTGTTCTCAATGGATAGCTCATCGATACGTTTCTGAAGATTTTCATTTTCAATCATGACATCATTTAGTTTTTTTAACTCATCCGAACGGGTTGCAAACCAACTACCAACTTCTTTAATTCCGTTTTGAAACGGAATAATTACATATCCGCTGACAGCTGATAAAGGTGCAGTTACAACATCGGTTGTAAAAGTTACTATCATCATTACGATACATAATACAGACAGAATCAGTAGGACAACCTTGCTCGGAAGAACAAATTTTTTACGCTTAATATGCACTCTTGGCATAAGTTTACCTCTTTAATTTGACATTCCCTGTATCGAGTACGCTACAGACTTGAAGTTATCATCTTTAATGACTCTGGCAAGTCCATGCGCAACACTTTCCGATGCATTGGAAGCAAGATTTACTTTTAAATTGGTACCCTTGCTGATTAACTCACCCAAATGGCTTGTATTTGCAGAGCCGCCGGTAAGATAGATTCCATGACGATAGATATCGGCAGCCAGCTCAGGTGGAGTACGCTCCAAAATAACCTTGATATTATCAATAATGGTATCAAAATGTTCTCTTAACGCCTTGTCCACAAGATCAGTAGGAATCTCTCGCTCTACCGGAAGTCCGGTTACAATATCTCTTCCGTATACAATTGCTCCTTCGTTTTGCGATTGTAATTCAGAAAGATTGATTTTAACTTTTTCTGCGGTCTTACCCCCAATAATGAGGTTGTATTCTTTACGTACAATATTTTTTATTGCGTCGTCAAATTTCTGCCCGCCCACTTTTATCAGTTTGGAAAGGACAATACCGCCAAGGGATAAGATAGATATCTCCGTTGTAGCAAATCCGACATTTACGATCAGGACACCCTGTGAGTTCTTGACATCAATATCGAGGCCAAGACCATCCGCAATCGCTTTTTCCACAACCATGATTTTCTTGGCTTTTACATTTGCATCCTTGATCAGGTCATAGAATGCACGTTTCTCAACTTCTGTTACATCTGTGGGAACAGAAATATAGAAATCAGCTCCTTGCGATTTTCCTTTCGTCAGATCATTGATAAAGCTTTTTAATACGATCTGCATATTCTTGATGTCAGCAATAACGCCATTGCATAATGGATAAGAAATATGAATATTGCTGGGTGCTTTCTCATACATATCAAAAGCAGAATCTCCGTAAGCAAAAAGTGTACTCTTGCTATGGATCGCTATCATATTTTTCTCATTCAAAATGGTGTCATCGGAACTGTTATAAATCTTAATATTACCGGTACCCAAATCGATACCAAATGCACTACCTGCCAATGTGTTAGCTCCTTTCAAAATAAACCTTCTTTGTGTAAACTGATATATGTTCCATCTCCGATAATAATGTGGTCAATTAATTGAATATCCATTAGTTTACCGGCTTCAGCAACTTTTTTGGTGATCAGGATATCATTACTGCTGGGGGATGGGTCGCCGCTTGGATGATTATGCATCAATATGATATAAACTGCATTTTGTCGTATGGCTTCCTTAAATATCTCCCGTGTCGATAACAAAGACTCCTTCACAGTACCCGTGGATAGACAAAGGTCACCTAAAAAGTGATTTCTGCCATCCATCATAACCAGATAGGTCTGCTCGACTTCATTGTAACGTAATTGCTGCATATAATAATCAGCAATTTGATCTGGTTGAAGAAATCGCTTGCGAATCTCATGCTCCTGCTTCCAAAGCCTTCTTGAGAATTCTGCGATACAGCTTAGTTGAATCGCTTTTATTTCGCCAATCCCTGATATTTTCTTGAATTCAGAGTATGGAATGCGGATAAAAGAACCAAGCTCCAATATTTTCATGGCCAAATCAGTTACTTTTTCTCCTTTACAGCCACTTCTGAGAATAATGGCGAGTAATTCTCCATCGCTTAACGCTTCTGCGCCGTTTTGCTTGAATTTCTCATAAGGCCGTTCTTGCAACGGAACGTCTTTCATACGTGAATAACTCATATTTCACCTTGCTCTCTCCGACGAACAAAAGAAATACTCTCTATCGTACGAATACGATATTATAATCGACGATAAACAATGACTCCAAGTATAATACCGATTACACTTGCTATAGAAATACGTATCGTCAGGCCAAAGGTAAGTACAAGAATTCCAAGATCCAGAACAAATGGATTTTGCACACCAAAGCTTTGACCAAAGTTAAGCCAGGACAATGCGCTTACTCCGGATGCCAACTGTCCTATCAGTCCACCGACTACTAAACCGGCTAATAAAATGAGGATACAAGCAAAACCATTTTTTCCTTTCATTATGTACAAACCCTTTCTTATGTCCTATAAAAACCAAATCAAATAATACCATAAATTTGAAATAATGTACACTAAATCGTTTCATTTTCTTTCTTGTTATTTCGATAAAATGCGCTCTTTATCAATAATTCCGTGGTTAATCAAGGATTGCAGGCTGGATAAAATTCCATATTTTGCATGATACCACGTAAGACCTCCCTGAAAGTATACTGCATAGGGTTCTTTAAGAGGACCATCAGCACTTAACTCAATGGAAGAACCGGAAATAAAAGCTCCTGCCGCCATGATGACCTGGCTGTCATAACCCGGCATATCCCATGGCTCGGGTGTTACGTAGCTATCTACCGGTGCTGCTGATTGAATACCCTCACAAAAGGCAATTAAGGCATCAGCAGAAGAAAGCGTTACTGCCTGAATAATGTCATGTCTCGATTCTGTACTGTCAGGAATTACGGAATAACCTAAGGTTTCATAGATTTTTGCTGCAAAAATGGCTCCTTTTAATGCGCCTGCCGTAACGGTTGGTGAAAGAAAGAATCCCTGGTAGAATTGAGGAAGAATTCCGAGAGAAGCTCCTACCTCTTTTCCAAGTCCCGGCGAAGTTAGTCGATGTGCGGCATTTTCTACACATTCTCTGCTCCCTGCAATGTAGCCTCCAATTGGTGCAAGTCCACCTCCTGGATTCTTAATCAAGGAACCAACTATCATATCAGCCCCGACATCACTGGGCTCTATTCTCTCAACAAATTCTCCATAGCAGTTATCTACCATACAGATGACATCCGTCTTGATGGATTTGATATACTGAATTAATTCACCGATTCTTGTAACCGAAAGTGTTGGTCTGGTTTGATATCCCTTCGAACGTTGAATGGTCACAAGCTTTGTCCTGTCGGTAATCGCGTTCCGAATGCCTTCATAATCAAAGGAACCGTCGTCCAGTAAATCTACTTGACGATAATGGACTCCGTATTCTGCCAAAGAACCGTTTGAGGGGCGAATCCCAATCACCTCTTCGAGTGTATCGTAAGGCTTTCCTACCGGACTTAATAATTCGTCACCAGGTCTTAAATTACTGTGTAATGCAAGGGCCAACGCATGCGTTCCACAGGTGATCTGCGGTCTTACCAGAGCATCTTCGGTATGAAAGACATCTGCATAGACCTTTTCAAGGGTGTCACGACCGAGATCATTGTATCCATAACCGGTCGTTCCAAGTAAACAGGCCTCTGATACATGATTCTTACGCATTGCCTGTAATACTTTTAATTGGTTGTACTCTGCTGTCGCATCAATCTGTTGAAAACGATCCGATAAAGAGGTGAGCATACGAGAACCAAATTCATAGACCTCTTTTGAAATACCCGCCTCTTCGTAAATGTTCTCTGTATATTCTTCGTTTCTCATATTTCCAATCCTTCTTCTCTTATTTTGTCCAACATATAGGATAAGATACGTTGCTTATCATATTGAAAATCTTGTTTGTTAATCCAGATGACATCCTTTTCTCTGCGAAACCAGGTGAGCTGTCTTTTGGCAAAATGTCTTGTGTCACGTTTGATGATATATATCGCATCGGAAAGTGAGATTTCTCCATTCAGATATGACAGAATCTCTTTATAACCAAGTCCCTGCATGGATACCATATCCTTGGTACAACCCATCTCCTGCAGTTTCTTTACTTCCTCAATCAATCCATTTGCAACCATTTCATCTACTCTCCGGTTGATGTTTTGATAGATAATATCGCGCTCGTCATTCAAAACAAAATAGCAGCTTTGATAACGGGATTCTTTACGATGTTCTTCTTCATTATGTTCAGAAATCTTTTTTCCGGTTTCGTGGAAGAATTCCAATGCCCGTATCACACGCTTTTGATTATTTTCATGAATTTTCTCATAAGATTCGTAATCAATTTCCTTTAACATTTCATGCATCTCATGAGGTCCGCGTTCCACCATCATTTGTTCAAAATGCTCTCTTAACTTCTTTTGGTGGTCATTTTCCTTGAAATCAATATCATAGAGAACAGATTGAATATAGAACCCTGTTCCACCTACCATAAGTGGTATTTTCCCATTTCGACGTATTTTACCTATAGCTTCTTTTGCCATTATTTGAAATAAAAAGACGTCAAAGGACTCCTTCGGATCCAATAGATCAACCAGATGATGAGGAATCCCCTGCATTTCTTCCGGTTTGATTTTTGCAGAACCAATATCCATGCTGCGATACACCTGCATGGAATCGGCAGAGATAATTTCGCTGTTTAGTTGCTTCGCCAGTAGGATAGATAATTCAGTTTTCCCTACTGCTGTTGGTCCGGTTAGGATAATGAGAGGTTGCTTCATTTGACTCCTCCATTTAATCTACAATTCTCTTGAATTTCTTTTCCAATTCCTGCTTAGTCATAGAAATGATGGTTGGCCTTCCGTGAGGACAATGATAAGGATTATCCAATTCCAATAGTTCATCTATCAAAGCTTCTATTTCAGCAGTACTTAAGTGATTGTTACCTTTAACAGCAGCTTTGCAAGACATGGTTGCTATGCGATTACGGATACTTTCCGGCGTTTTGTCCTTTGCTATTCCTTCGCTTAGGTCATCCAGCATTTCCAGAAATAATTCTTTTCCACCAATGCCACAAAGGTCTTCAGGAATTGCTCTGATGGTATATTCATTTGAACCAAAGGGTTCTATTTCGAAGCCAAGAGTGGTAAAGCTATCGATGTATTTTGTTAATACATTTTCTTCTTTCCCGGTAAGCGTCAGTATAAGTGGCGGATTAAGCTGCTGAGAAGTGATCTCGTTGTTTTGGTAACGTCTCATAAAACGCTCATAAATAACCTTTTCGTGTGCTGCGTGTTGATCAATATAAAGCACCTGATCCTGATACTCTATAATCCAGTAGGTCTTAAAAATTTGACCTATGATTTTATATTCATCCCGTTTTTTCTTTGTAAGAATATGTTCTTCAAATAGATTCAGCTGCTCCGGAGCCTGTATTTTGTATTCAGAGGTTTCTTTGAGTAAATCTGCCTGGGGATACCCGGATGCTACCGATAAATTGGATGGGGGAAGTGTAGTTGAAATTTCAACCGGTTCAATTGCAAACGTTATTGTATTATCAACGATTTTCTCTTGTTCTATACGATGAACTTCAAAGGGTTCCGGTTTTCTGATTTTTCGTTCCGATACCTGTTCGTTATTAGATTCTCTTTCTTCTATTTCATCATTCCTTTTCGATGCAGGTAGTTCCCTGTTATTTGCAGAATTCAATTCTACATCAGGAATAAACTCTTCACGATTCAGTGCCTTTTCGGTATGAGAATAAATAAAATCAAACACCAGCTTCTCATCAGAAAAACGAACATCCATCTTCGTTGGATGTACATTTACATCCAGCATTCCACCTGCAAAAGAGAAATTGAGTATGGTAAAGGGATATTTATGCTTCATTAGGAAGGGTTCGTAAGCCTGTTCTATGGCTTTTGCAATAACGGTACTCTTTACATATCTTCCATTAATAAAATAACACTCGTAACTCCTATTGCTTCTTGCCACGATCGGATTTGTAAGAAAGCCCGTTATGGAGAATCCGGATTCTTCAGCTGCGATAGGTATCAGTTCTTTGATAATATCACGCCCGTAGATTTTATAGATAACCTCTTTTAAATCATTATTACCGGATGTCTGGAGCTTACTATGTCCATTCATGATGTAGGAGAAGGATACTTCCGGATGCGACAGCATGACATGTTCCATGAAATCTGTTATGTAACTACCCTCTGTGGTAGGTGTTTTTAAGAATTTTCTTCTGGCAGGTGTATTATAAAAGAGATTACGTACGATAATGGTGGTTCCATCCGGAGCACCAACTTCATCGGAGCTCTTTTCCTTTGAGCCTTCGATAACATAACGGAGGCCGGTAATATCCTCTTTTCTTTTGGTAACCAATTCAACCTGGCCAACTGCTGCAATACTGGATAGCGCTTCACCACGAAAGCCTAGGGAAGTGATACCAATTAAATCATCGATTTGTCGTATTTTGCTTGTCGCATGACGAAGAAAAGCAGTCGAAACCTGTTTTTTATCAATACCACAGCCATTATCCGTGATACGGATAAAACTACAGCCACCTTCCTTAATCTCTACGGTAATCATGGTTGCTCCAGAGTCAATTGCATTTTCTACCAGTTCTTTTACAACGGAGAACGGCTTTTCTACCACTTCGCCTGCGGCAATCTTGTCGATTGTTTGTTCATCTAATACCTGTATTTCCATGGATACCCCAATCTTGCGAAGCTTCATGCTGCATCGCAGTTAATCATTTAGTGCTTACCAACGATTTTTAATCTTGTTTTGTAGCTTTTGTAAAGTAATTAAGGCATCTACCGGTGTCATATGTCCGATATCGATCTCTTCTAATTCTTGTAAAATATCATCATCTTTAACCGTATCAAACAGTGACATCTGGTTCATTTCCAAAGAGTCCAGAGCGGTCTTTTTTTGTGACTCATTATTCGCAATATCTTTTACTCGATAGGTAATGTCATTGTGTGATAATTCCTCTACTAATTCATTTGCCCGCTCGATAACAGAGTCAGGCACACCTGCAAGCTTTGCAACTTGAATACCGTAGCTCTTATCTGCACCACCCTTTACAATCTTACGAAGGAAAACGATGTCTTCCCCATTCTCCTTTACTGCGATGCAGTAATTATTGACACTGGACAATTTTCCTTCCAGCTCAGTCAATTCATGATAGTGTGTGGCAAAGAGAGTTTTTGCTCCCAACAGCTTGGGATTGCTGATATGTTCAATAACTGCCCATGCAATACTAAGACCGTCAAAGGTAGAAGTACCGCGGCCTATTTCATCAAGAATCAGGAGACTCTTTGAAGTTGCATTGCGAAGAATATTTGCAACCTCTGTCATTTCCACCATGAAAGTGGATTGTCCGCTTGCCAAGTCATCTGAAGCTCCTACACGTGTAAAGATACGGTCCACAATGCAGATATCAGCCTCATCTGCAGGCACAAAAGAGCCTATGCCTGCCATTAATACTATTAAAGCTGTTTGCCTCATATAGGTCGATTTGCCGGCCATATTGGGTCCGGTAATAATAGAGACTCGTTTCGCGTTATTATCCAGATAGGTATCATTCGAAATGAAACGGTCGTGGCTGATCATCTTTTCTACAACAGGATGTCTTCCATTTTTGATTTCGATAATACCCTTTTCGTTAATTTGGGGACGTACATAATGATTTTGCTCTGCTACATACGCAAGAGAGGCAAATACATCAATTCTGGCGATAGCCTTAGCCGTCATCTGGATTCGCTCCATTTGACTTGCAATTTTCTCGCGGATATCACTAAAAAGGTCGTATTCCAGAGAAAAAAGCTTATCCTCTGCGTTCAGAATGGTATCTTCCAGTTCTTTTAATTTAGGGGTAGTATAACGTTCTGCATTCGTGAGTGTTTGTTTACGAATATAATCATCCGGCACAAGATTCTGGAAAGAATTCGTAACTTCAAAATAATAACCAAATACTCGATTGTACTTGATTTTCAGATTTTTAATTCCGGTTCGCTCCCGATCCTCTTGTTCGAGCGAAGCAAGCCAGTCTTTTCCTTCCGTCTTTGCTTTACGTAGTTCATCTATTGTTTCGTTGTAACCATCCTTGATAATACCACCCTCCTTTACAGCAAGAGGCGGCTCTTCTACAATAGCATTATCAATTAACTGATAGATATCTTCGAGAACATCAAATTCTTTGATAATAGCTTGCATCAGAGAACTGCGAAAATCGGAACATAATATGTTCTGAATATGAGGAAGCATTTGAAGTGAGCTGCGGAACGCAATCAAATCTCTTGGATTTGCAGAACGATAGCTAATCTTGGAGAGGAGACGTTCCAAATCATACACCGGATTCAGATACTCTCGAATCTCTTCTCTGGAAATTACATTTTCGTTCAATTCCTCAATGCAGTCCAGACGCTCTTTGATCTCATCAGCGTCAATCAGAGGCTGCTCAATATAGTTTCGAAGCATACGTGCACCCATAGCGGTTTTTGTCTTATCCAATACCCATAAAAGGGAACCACGTTTTTGCTTCTCACGTAATGTTTCAACAAGCTCTAAATTCCTGCGGGAAGAAGAATCAATAATCATATATTTGGAAGCAGAATAAGGAATCAAACGAGTAAAATGGGACAGAGAAGTCTTCTGCGTTTCATAAAGGTATTGCATGAGTGCACCGGCAGCAATGACTCCAATATCATAATCCGTAAGTCCAAGTCCGGACAAGGAATCTACATGAAAATGATTTTTTAAACAGCTCTCACATTTTTCGTCATCAAAGAACCAAGGTTCCAAAGCATTTATGCTAATCCCAAGACGACCACGAAGATCGTCAATATCCATGCCGCTCATAAGAAACGATTCATTACAGATAATCTCAGATGGCATAAACTTCGATAATTCATCCTGCAGCTTTCGTAAATGGTCCGCTTCTGTCATATAATAATCGCCGGTGGTGACATCAGCGATACTGATTCCGAATTTATCTCCGACATATACAATGCTCATCAAATAATTATTTTTGGATTCCTCCAGTGATTGTACATTAAGATTGGTACCTGGGGTTACAATACGTGTAACTTCCCTTTTTACCATACCTTTGGCTAGCTTGGGATCTTCCATTTGTTCACAAATTGCTACTTTATAACCCTTGGATACCAGTCGGTTTAAATAGGTGTCTACTGCATGATAAGGAACGCCACACATGGGTGCACGTTCTTCCAGTCCACAGCTTTTGCCTGTCAATGTTAATTCCAACTCTTTGGATACAATTTCAGCATCTTCAAAAAACATTTCGTAAAAATCGCCTAAGCGATAAAATAAAATACAACCCTTGTTCTCTTCTTTGGTTTTCAAATAATGCTGCATCATTGGTGATAATTCTGACACGATTCTCCCTCTTTTCGTAATTCTTTCGAATTCCTTATTGTCAGCAACTAAATCATTTCTCCGGTATAGTAAAATCCATGACACTGGACCAAACGTACTTGTACGATAGATCCAATCAACTCAGCAGAACCGGGAAAATGTACAATATTGTTATTAGAAAGTCGTCCGGTGACAAGACTGGAATTATGATCATTTAC
>CAYZUC010000020.1:0-16013 GCA_964481705.1 uncultured Lachnospiraceae bacterium | reverse complement strand
CTCCAGCATTCTGTCTGCTTGCGTGACACTTCTTGTACGGTCTTTAAAACAAGGTCAAAATTCTCTTTTACAAGCTCCTCCGGAACTTGATTCTCCATAGCAGCGGCCGGCGTTCCTGTTCTCTTAGAATAAATAAAGGTAAACGCATTGTCAAAACGAACACGACGAATTACATCGATGGTTTCCTCGATATCTTCCCGCGTTTCACCTGGAAAACCAATAATCAGATCGGTCGTAATGGATATATCAGGAATCTCTTCGCGGATTTTCTTGGCAAGATTCAGATACTGTTCCTTGGTATAGCGACGATTCATCTTCTCAAGAATCCTACTACTGCCGGATTGAAGAGGTAAATGAATATGATGACAGATTTTCTTTGAATGTTTGATAACATCAATCAGGTCATCGGATAAATCTTTGGGATGTGAGGTCATAAAGCGAATTCGTCTGAGTCCTTCGATTTCCTCGATCTTCTTTAATAATTCAGCAAAAGATATGGGATTATCCAAGTTCTTTCCATAGGAATTTACATTCTGACCTAAAAGCATAATCTCAATTACACCATCTTCTACAAGATTTTGGATTTCTGTTATGATATCTTCCGGTTTTCTGCTTCGTTCACGTCCCCTTACATAGGGAACGATACAATAGCTGCAAAAATTATTACAGCCAAACATGATATTAATTCCGGATTTGAAGGAATACTTCCGTTCACAAGGAAGATTCTCGACAATTTTGTCGGTATCCTTCCAAATGTCAACAATCATACAATCTGATAGAAAACGACGATTCAACAACTCCGCAAACTTGAATATATTATGCGTACCAAAAATCAAATCTACAAAACGATAGCTTTTCTGAAGCTTCTCGATTACTTCTGGTTCCTGCATCATACATCCACACAGACCAATAAGCAGATTGGGATTGTCTTTCTTATATTTTTTGAGAACACCGAGACGTCCATAGACCTTTTGATTGGCATTATCTCTTACAGTACAGGTATTAAATAGGATAAGGTCACTGCCTTCCTCTTCTGAATTCTCCTCATAGCCAATTTCCTTTAAGATACCCGCAAGCTTTTCGGAATCCCTGGCATTCATCTGACAACCAAAGGTCGTAACATGATACGTAAGCTTTCGACCAATTTCGGCTTCTTTTTTCTTTATGATTGCAGCATCTTCCAATATAAATTGATTTTGTAATTGCAATTCTTCTGTTTCTTTGCTCATGAAATCTCCATTTCTCAGTTCTATCCAAGATAAATCATTCCTAATTCAGTTAAGAGGCTACTGATGTTGACAAATTGTAGTTATCGAATCATTCGATATTCAGTAATTATGGTATCAGGACGTATATCCGAGGGTTCATAGGGAATCTGGTCAACAATCTGGCATTCAAAGGAAAATGCAATTCTCGGCACATCCGGATATTTCTTCAAATATCGATCATAATATCCTCGTCCATATCCAATACGATTACGCGATTCATCAAAAGCGACACCAGGCATGACAATCAAATCAGGAGTCAGGACTGTCTTTTTATTGTTAATCGGCTCCATAATACCATGAAAGCCAGATTCTAATTCATCCAAACCACTAATTTCATAGAAATCCATAGTATCACCATGGACACGTGGTAATGCAACATGCTTTCCAAGCATAATCAGTGCCTCTATAGTCTCCTGTGTCAATACTTCCGAGCCATAACCGGCATAGAGAAAAATGACTTCCATTTGACTTAACTCTTCTAAGGAAAAAAATTGCTCTGATATCTTTCGGCTCCATGTCTCTTGATTATCTCTTGAAATATCATTACGAACCTCAAGCACAAACTTTCGGATACTATTTTTTGTCGCCATATCTCTCTCCCAGATTTGTAATACTTCCATCAGACTCCTTTATATCAATCTGATTGAGTTGATTCTTTAAATTACCTCTGACGGCTTGAATATACTCTTTTCTTAATTTCAGCTGTTCCTTTTTCTCCTCGTCAGTTAACCCTACAGTCTGAGATTTATGATATAATTCGTTTATTCTTTCAATTCCAGGTATTTGCATATATGATCCCCATTCTAGATTTCATCTTTAATAAAGTCTTCCATTTTGAAAGCCTCATCTTGGTTGGCCAAGAAAAGGGTTCCTACGGAATCACCTCGGATAATGCGATGAATCACACCTACATCTTTACCATTTGCAATGACCATATCAGCACCTGCACTGGTGGCAATTCTTGCGGCTCTCATTTTGGTTGACATTCCACCGGTACCTACAGAGCTGCCGGTTGTATCTTTTGCCATGTTTAGGAACTCTTCGTTAAGCTTTGGTACCTCTTCTATAAAACGCGCATTCTCATTTTGATGAGGATCATCGGAGTAAAGGCCATCAATATCTGACAAAAGAATTAATAAGTCTGCATCAATGAGCGCAGTTACAATTGCTGAAAGGGTGTCATTGTCACCAAAGGTTCCCAGTTTACTGATTTCTTCTGTTGCAACAGTATCATTTTCATTTACAATAGGGATTGCTCCCAATTTGAATAATTCAGAAAAGGTGTTATGCGCATTTCTACGGCTAATCGGGTCAATGATGTTATTTTTCGTCATCAATATCTGCGCGGCTAGCTGATTATATTCTGCAAATAGCTTTTGATAGGTCATCATCAAACGGGCTTGTCCAATAGCAGCGCAAGCCTGCTTTACTGCTACCTCTTCTTCTTTGGAATCTATGGTCTGATGCTTGATATGTACAGCCTTTTTTCCAACAGCGATAGCCCCTGAGGTAACCAAGGTCACATCCATGCCACAATTCTTCAAATCAGTAAGCTCTCGAACTAATTTTTCGAGTTTAATCAGGTCCTGACCTCCGGTCTCAGGATGTGTCAGAGAAGAGGAACCTATTTTGATTACAATTCTTTTTTTGTCCATAAGTTTCTTACGATTATTCATAGTTTTGTCTAGCTCCAATCTGCGTCCTTCTGAACGCAAGAAAACACTATTTTTTCTGCAGTCCGCATTCCATCTACAGCAGCGGATGTAATACCGCCGGCATAACCTGCTCCTTCGCCTGCCGGATATAGTCCAATATAATTGGAATGATAATGCTCATCTCTTGTAATGCGAACCGGAGACGACGTCCTGCTTTCTACTCCGGAAAGTAAAGTATCGTCATGGTTAAAGCCTTTTAGATTATATCCGAAATTGTCCATTCCTTCAATAATA
Organism: uncultured Lachnospiraceae bacterium; assembly: GCA_964481705.1. Lineage (GTDB taxonomy): Bacteria > Bacillota > Clostridia > Lachnospirales > Lachnospiraceae > CAYZUC01. Next base: position 12,796 of record CAYZUC010000020.1, on the reverse strand, counting down.
GAATCACATATTTCACAAGGAAGAACATTCCACAGATTTCCATAGCTGTAGCCGCCTTTATTTGCCGGTTGGATAGTACGAAATGCTTCTGATTTTCTCTTTTGTCTGAAATCAGCAAGCATCTGGATTGGGATATGTCCGTTACCTTCTTCGAAAGCCTTCTTTTCAAGTTCCCGTTGAAAGGCTATGCCAGATAGTGGTCCGGAATCGGGATAATCTTCTGGAGTGACGGATACAATAATGGCACTGTTAGCATTTATTCCATCGCGACCAGAATAGCTCATACCATTGACAGCCAGAAGTCCTTCTTCGCTGGAAGAATTGACTACATATCCTCCAGGACACATACAAAAGCTATATACATTACGGCCATTGGAGGTTCTTGTAGCAAGCTTGTAGGGTGCCGGAGGTAGATTCTTTGGTGCATTTATTCCATATTGCGACTCGTTAATGGTTTCCTGTAAATGCTCCACTCGAACGCCTACAGCAAAAGATTTTGACTCCATGGTAACACCAGTCTGATACAGCATTTCAAAGGTATCTCTTGCGCTATGTCCAATTGCAAGGACAATATGGTTGCTACGAATTTCCTCTGTTTCATTTACAATCACACCCTGTATCTGTCTGTCTTTATGAATCAGACCGGTGACCTTTGACTGGAAACGGATCTCGCCACCAAGCTCTAGGATCTTCAAACGCATATTCTTAATTATAGTTACAAGACAATCCGTTCCAATATGTGGTTTGCTTTCAAAGGTTATTTCCTCTTTTGCTCCAAACGTTACAAAAGTGTCCAGAACAAAACGAATCCTTCCACTTGGATCTTTGATTTGCGTATTTAGCTTTCCATCAGAGAAGGTTCCTGCTCCACCTTCTCCAAATTGTACATTAGATTCTGTATTGAGAGTACCTTCCATCCAAAATTGCTCAACATCCTGCATACGTGTATCAACATCTTGTCCACGTTCTAATACAAGGGGACGAAATCCCTGTAAGGCAAGTAAATACGCACAGAATAATCCGCATGGACCCTCGCCTATTATAATTGGGCGAAATTCTGGAAATCGAAAATCTGAGTATGGAAATTGATAAGAATGCTTTGAGACAATCTGTATGTTCTTATCACGAAGAGATTTTATACGCTTCTCCTCTTGCTTCAAGGTAAGGTCAACCGTATAGATATACTGAATCTGATTCTTTTTTCTGGCATCAATTGACCGTTTGTAGATGGTGTATTCTATCTTCGTATTCGGATCAAGACGCAACAGTTTTCTTACCCTCTGTTCCAAATCCTTTTTACTATGGTTTGGATTCATTTTTATCTGACTGATTCTAATCATGCGCTGCACTCTTTCCTGCCACATATCCGGAAGACCAAGCCCATTGTAGATTATAGCCTCCACAGATACCGTCAATATCAATCATTTCTCCGGTAAAAAATAGACCGGGGCATTGTACGGATTCCAAGGATGAAGTCAATTCCCTTGTATCAATACCACCGCTACAGGTCTGCGCATGCGTAAAGTCGTTCACAGAGTCAATACCTACAAGTGTATTCTTTATGACCTCTACAACATGGATTACCTGCTTAGAAACCAGAGATTTACAAGAAGTATTCGGTTTTATCTGACTCTCCTTCAGAAAATAGGCGATTAATTTCTTCTGAAATAAACCAGTCAACATCTCTTCCGCCGTTTTATGTAGATTATCCTTGATACGATTGTTCATAAATGATAGCAAGGCGTCGGTTGAAAAGTCCGGCATAAAGTCAATACAAACAATCACATGCTTATGGTGATCCAGTGCTCTTGCAGCTGTTCCTGATATTTGAAAGGTTGGAATTCCGGATAATCCATAATCAACAAGTTGAAGTTCACCACGATTTCTGTCGATAACAACATCATTTACCATCAAAGTTAAAAGAGCATCACATCTTACACCGCTTACGCCTTTTAACCATTTTGCAGAGCTCTTTAATTGTGTCAATGATGGTAAAGGTTTCACTACACGAATACCAAGCTGTTTTGCTAGTCGATAGCCGGAACCGTCAGAACCGGTATTGGGTGCTGCCTTGGAGCCACAGGAAAGAATGACACGATCCACATGATACATGTGATTATCCTTATCATACACCGAAAAGTCTTTTCTTCCCTTTTCTATCTTCGTTATCTCACAATCCGTTTGAATCGATACTCCTAAATGTGTAAGTTCCATTCGAAGACAATCCAGAACGGAGGAAGCCTGCTCAGAGTAAGGATACAAATAACCATTACGATTCTTTGTATAAACACCAATACGTAAGAAAAATGCAATTGTCCTTTCTAAATCAAATTCCTCGAGAATGGGAATGGCAAATTGAGGATTCGTGCCATGATAACACTTGTTATCTTGAAAACGGTTTGTCAAATTACACTTTCCATTTCCGGTACTCAGTATTTTGTTTCCTATTCTGGACTTGTGTTCCCATATTGTGACCGTTGCTCCCAATCGGGCTGCTGTAATTGCAGCCATCATTCCAGAGGCACCGCCACCAATCACTCCTATTTTCACAATATACTCCGTTTCTTGTTACTATTTGATATTTATTTAGATTAACTACTATAGGATTCCAGAAAATCATAAAGAGCCTTTTTGTCCGGTAGTAGTTTTCCATCTAGAATTTCCTGCTGTAACTCATAAGATAGCTTTGACAATCCAATATCCGTACTCATATAGAAATGCTCATAATCATTTTCATACACAACAATAAATCCCCGTTCCGCCAAAAGTATAAATTTGCTTTCCTGCTCTTCAATTGCAGATGAATCAGAGCCCTCATAATATTTTCTAAGAATAATCTTATCCTGTGAAAACGATAACAATTCAACTTTTAAAAAGCCATGATTGATATCTTCCAAGGTTGGATCCAACTCATACTTTTCTAAATAATCACAGAGCTGTTCGCGGTTCATTCCAAGCATTTCAATTGGTACATCCAGCACAAGCTCCTGCAAAGAATAATTCTGTGCATCATATCGTTCCAAGGTATACTTTGTATCTCTTGTTATGACAGGTTCTTTTTGTGTGTCTGTAAATATGGCTGTACCTGGGGACTCTTCTTCTATACTACTGTGATAGGAATCAGATTTTCCAGACAGAGAACCCGTAATCATGAAGTATGCAAATAATGCGCACAAATCTAAAATCAGTAAAACAAGAAAAAAGCTGATAACATATGTTTTCTTCATAGGAAATGAAATCTCTCCTTTTTCATATAGTATCAGCCATTCTTATTTATTTTATTCCATCATAATAGGTGTAAAGCCCGCACAAAACGTAAAAGAATCTGACCACAGGGAATTGCCAGTATTTCCTCCTCACGAACACCTCGAAACTTCAGAATAAAAACAAAGTAAACAATCACTCCAAGAAAAATCGAAATCAATGTGGATATGAGGTTGGAAAGATTTATTCTTAAAAGTTTATAACTGAAGAAAAGAAAAACGCCCATAATTACAGATGATAGTAATGGAACAATAAAGGTCCGGAATATCTCCTGTCGATATCGCAAATACTTACGAATGGCCATGTGATTTAAAACGCTCATCATAAAGGCAAAAATAATGTTGGCATAAACCACCGAATAAATTCCCAGATGAAAATTATTTAAAAATACAAATAAAAATACGATGTGAACACCTAAACAAATGGCTGCATTTCGTACCGGTATGTTCATCTTGCTCATACCCTGCAGTATTCCATTTGATAAAGTCGAAATTGAGAAGAAAATAATGGAGACACAACCAACCTGCATAAGCTTGGCCGCCATATCAGATCCTTCTTTGAACAACATGGACATAATTGGTAATGCCAATACTCCGAGTCCAACTGCACATGGAAAGGCAATCATCATCGTAAATCGCATAGCCATACCGACCTTCTTTTTTGCTCCTTTTAAATTACCGGAAGCAAGGCATGAGGTAAGTGTAGGTACGGTAGAAGCACTCATGGCATTTGCCAAAGCAATTGGAACATTCGTTAAGAGCTTGTATTCTCCGGAGTAAATACCCCAAATGGATGTCTTTTCCTTTTCCTGCCCCTGAAGTGTCATTATCTTATTAAAGATACCATTATCCAAAATGTCGCTTAGGTTATAGATGGCTGTACTTAGTATGACCGGAATAACGGTAATCACAATAATATATAGAATAGAACGATAGTCTTCGGCGAATTTCTTTTCGTCCTTCATTATTTGACTGTGCAATGAGGAACGGAATAGAATCAAAACAATAATAAGGAATAGTAGTCCAACAAGGGCACCCATACTCGTTCCTATGGTACTTCCAGCCGCACCATAGGCAGGTGCAAAGGAATCACTGCGTAAAATAGATGCAACCTTCTTACCATAAGAAAATAAATACTTTGCGGCAAGAATGCTTACTACAGCATTTATTATCTGTTCAATAATCTGGGAAATAGCCGTAGGCACCATGGTACCCATTCCCTGGAAATAACCACGTATAACACCCATAATAGCTACAATTAACAGGGTAGGAGCAAACACACGAAGAGCAATATAACTCATTGGCTCGCTCATCATCTTATCCGCAAAAAACTCGGCTCCAAAGAACACAGCTAAACAAGCGATACCTCCGGTAATAAAGGCAAAGAACAAACCACCTCGAAAAATCTTATTGGCATTCTTATACTGTTCTTTTGATATTCTGGCTGAAACCAACTTGGAAATTGCTAAAGGAAGGCTATAGGAAGAAATCAATAGCATAATACTGTATACCTGATAAGCCGCTGCGTAATATCCATTGCCCTCAGTACCAATGATATTGAGAACAGGAATACGATATAACATTCCAATAATTCGGGTAATAATCCCTGCAATTGCAAGAATTCCTCCCTGGACTATGAAATTTGAGCTCTTCTTCCTTTTTTTGCTCATATTAGTTAATCTCCACTTTATCTCCCATAGTATCCTGAATAATGCAAATCCATGTCTTACCTTGATTTACAATTATCTCATCTCCGTTAACATCATAATAACGAACGGCTCCGGTATCTCCATCATAACGAATCCAATATCCCTTTTCAGCTCGTCCGTTTGTAATATAAGTCATCTCGCCACCGGCATGACAATCAAAGCCCAAATAACCGTGATCATCTACTTCTTCCCATGAGGAATACTGTAAAATAATATTATCGACTGCAAGCTGTTCTTCATTTGTATCATCAATTTGCTTATCACCGTATTGGAAACGATAATACTTATGATCATCCTCATTGTATTCAAACCAAGGCTTATTAATCAGATAACCAGGTTTTACTACCTTGGCCGGGAAGGAGCCATCTCCATCCGGTACTATGGTCTCATTGTCATAAGCAAAGGTGAACTTGCCCTTATAGGTATCACTATAGCCGGTACGATATCCAAGCTTCTTGATGCCTGCATTAATACCTTTTGCACTAGCATATGCATTATGAGGAGCTATACGATCACTGGTACGATAGAATACCGTACCACCGATGCTGGAAAGCCCGCTTAAATTATCAACAAAATCCTGGTCTAGTAGTATTTGTGCATATGCTGACTGACCGTAATGACAATAAACTGCATCATATTCTAAAGCATAATAAACAAAATAGTTACGACAGCTTCTAACAGAACCAATTTTGTCGAGAGCATCGTAATTCTCAAAAATACCCATCATTCTTGTAAGAGAACCTTCTACAACGCACTCATAAATAACATCTGCAGCACTTACACCGGACATTGGCTGGGCTTCCTCGATATTATTCAGCATAACTGCTACCGGTCTACGATCACCAATGGATTCATCAACCCATTTGCCAGTTAAATAGCTTCTAACCTTACCATCTTTTCTCTCACGTTCTGAAATATAACTTGATACATGTCCATCTGCACCTTCAATGTTGTCGGCACTGATTGCTTCATGAACCTGATCCGGATAGGCATTGGGATCGGTTACAGTTGCTTCCTCCGGGTCGACTGCTTCCGGAGTCTTCGTAGTACATCCTACAGCGAAAACCATGCATAGTACAAGCAACGTACATAGCGTCCACATTTTTTTCATAATAATCTCCATTCTTACTTTAACGATTAATTCCTAATTCTGATAATATCTGTTTTTGCTTGGATTCCATTATAGCTGCATCCTCAGGAATCATATGGTCATAACCAAATAAGTGTAACATACTATGGGCGATAAGAAAAGCAATTTCTCTCTCTAGAGAATGGCCGTATTCTTCGGCTTGTTGAATTGATTTATCTATGGAAATTATGATATCTCCAAGAAGTAATTCGCCCGATTCGGGGTTAAAACAGTCTTCAATATCTTCTTCAACAGAAGAAAAATCCGAAGGACGATTTAACGATAACATGGGAAACGAAAGCACATCTGTGGGAGCATCTATGTCACGATTCTCCTTGTTGATTTCCTGAATTGAGGAGTTGTCCGTAAGGATGAGAGTAATCTCTACTTCATAGGGACAATTCTCAAAATCAAGACACTTTCGTGCCACACGATCAAACAATTCTTCGATTGAAAAAGGAAGCTTCTGATTGGTTTCATTCTCAACGTAAAAAGTCATAATAGAGCTCCTCCTCTTTAAAGTACTGTTTCATTAAGTAATATTCCCGAAATTCCATTTTTGAATTCTTTAAAATACCACTCTCCATTTTTTTGTCAAATACGACATCAATCACCTGACTATAATCAATCTTCATAGAAGGATCTTTTTGAATCAGAAATGAGATACTGGAAACAACGGAATCTGCCATCATAACTACAAGGGCTTCTTTATGTTTCGGGAAGGTGCCGGGACTTTCAATTTCATTTATTAATTGTGTCAAATCTGATGGAAAACGATACTCCAAAGCAATTTCCTTGTTGACGGTGATATAATCCGTGTCGCGTAAAATTCCGATTTTATGGTAATACCCGCCTCCCTTGGATAGCTTACGGTTCAAATCCAGCTTGCCTGCAATTCGATCACTCAAATAAGCGGTATGGATCGCATGATAATACTGTGCTTTATCATGTTCCTTCAGCTGGGCCAGCAAATTATATTCCGGATCATTTATTTCTATGTATTTATCTTCAAAGGGATGGACAATTTTTTTCCCAATGATATGAAGGGAAATCAATAAAATAACTGCATTGGAAACAATCCCCACGGAAGGATTGATAATCATGTCCGGTGTGATTTTGTAAAATCGAAGAATGTACAAAGCTGTTATGGAAACAATACTCAACATGGTAACAATAGCAACCGGAAAAACTACATGATAATCATATTTACGCTCCTGACAAATAATCATCGCAACAAAACCGGTAATAAAGTAGAAAAAAAAGACTTCTATTCCGGCTCCGGATAGTAATGTTATGTTCATACAGAACAGAAAATATGCACTAATTCCAATGGATAGATTAGTCATGAAAAAGAATACGAGGCCAAAAGACAGTAATGGAAACATAAATGCCGGAGCAAGCGCGCCGCCGACACTGGCCAAGAGACCAACCGTATAGGATAAGCATATACGAAAAAGATGTTCTCGATTATGATAAGAAAAATCATCTCTTTTTTTGGAATACTCGAACGCAAATAAAAGCATTCCTGTCATCAGAATGCCTAATATGGAATTTCGAACGGATTCCGTACCTTCCCCACGAATAATATAAGAAGCAAATCCTATAACAATAATCGTTGTGAAGAATATATATACAGAGGTGAGAAATTCAAATAAATCTTGTTCTTTCTTGTCTTTCATCTCTTTGTACTCCTGGTTTTCTGTTCTTTTTTAGTGTTCTTCATTGCTTTGGAATATGACTTGTTACTACTCTTTTCATACTCTTCATATGCTTTGACGATTTTCTGAACCAAGGGGTGACGAACGACATCCATCGAAGTCAGATAACAGAAACCAACGTCGTCCAGCTTTTTTAGTACATTTTCTGCGATATCAAGACCAGACTTTACGCCGGGAGCCAAATCCTTTTGGGTAGAATCACCCGTAATAATCACTTTCGAACCGAATCCAATACGTGTAAGGAACATCTTCATCTGGGCAGGAGTTGTGTTTTGTGCTTCATCCAGGATGATGAATGCATTATCCAAGGTACGACCTCTCATATAGGCGAGAGGAGCAACCTCAATTAAGCCCTTTTCCATATTTTTATTGAAACTATCGGCACCCATGATTTGAAAAAGAGCATCGTAGAGTGGGCGAAGATAAGGATCCACCTTACTTTGCAAATCACCGGGCAAAAAACCAAGCTTCTCTCCCGCTTCAATGGCAGGCCGGGTCATAATGATTCGACTCACTTCACCATTCTTAAAGGCAGTAATACCCATAGCCATGGCCAAATATGTTTTTCCGGTTCCCGCAGGACCGATACCGAATACAATCATTTTCTTGCGTATGGCATCTACATAGTTCTTTTGCCCTATAGTCTTTGGCTTGACCGGTTTTCCGGATATTGTATGGCAAATACAGTCACGATCAATCTCTACAAGCTGCTCTTCTTTATCTTCCATGCTTAATGCAAGGGCGTAATCAACGTTTTGTTCATTTACAATATTACCCCTTCGTGACAATTCCAAGAGCTGCTCAAAGACCTTCTTGGCCTTGCTTACCGCAAGATCAGAACCAATTATTTTCAAAGCTCCATCTCTGGAAACCACCGTAACATTCAGATTGCGTTCTATCTTCTTTATATACTCATCAAACTGTCCAAAGACATTCTGGACATGATCCATCGGAATATCCATTCGTATTTCTGTAACACTCATTCCATTTTCTCCTTAAAGGAATTCCATCGGCTATGTTTTGTTACCAGAATAAGATCTCCATGTGCAAAACAATATTTTTCCGACATTTCTATTTTAACATTTTTTTCGATAATTTGAACCCCTTTTTCTTCTAAATCAACCATAAATTTATATACGTTGTTTTCAACAATCTGTTTTGCTTCTTTTTCATCATAAACAGCCACTTCAGAGATCGTTTCATAAAATGTTTGGATGTTTAAGAATAAGGGTAAGCAAAAATGCTTCGTTACTCGAAGCTGGTATAATTCATCCGTTTCTTCATAATCCTGAAAAGGAGGCTTTTTATAGCGGAAATCCATCTTATGATTCTGTACTTGGAAACGAAAGCGTCTCTTCTGTTTTCCCGTACGAACCATATTCTGATGTTGAAGGGGAAGCTTATATTCATATGGATATACTGTTTCAATGAAAACATCCCCATCCGCTGATACATATTGATACTTATCGATTTCTCCGCTATCGTTTCGAATGGGTACTTCACCGGAAATCAATATCTGACCTTTCGATACGGTATCATTTTTTGCAACTCTCGGTATTCCGGAGCGTGTTATCATATCGATAACTTTTCCATCGGACAGGGAGAACAAACTTCCTGCCTTTTCTGTATTATGTGTATTGTTTCTTTCATTGATTCCTTCTTTTACATCTATCGTAAGCTTTGTTCCATCCATTCTTGCACTTGCCCATGTAATACGTTCATATTTACTTCTGAGACTCTTTTCGATAGAGGAACAATCAATCTTACTTTTTCTCATTCCATAGTTAATATGAATGGAATCAAGAAACTCATACATTTCATTTTGTGAATATACCTGATTCCCATTTATTTCAATTTCCCATAAGAATAGAGAGAGCGTATATAGAAGGATAAGAAAAACCAGAATCCCAACAAAAAACAACTTTCGTTTACGGTGTTTGAAAAGAAAAAAAGGAAGCCCACTCTTCTTTAGAATGACTACCTTAGTTTTTGTTTTTTTTACTATGGGTTTTACCTTTTTAAAGGATTTACTCTTCATGGATAACGTAAGATAATTTCCATGATTAATGACATCCCAAATCTTTATATCATGCTTCATGCAAAGATTCATGAAGCGGCCGGTCGCATATCCGGATAATCGAACACGGATGTAACCGGTTAGAAAGAGAAAGAATTTTTCTGCCATAGTTACCTCCAGGAAATGGATGAAATACAACCATTTATTTTCATATCTTCGTTGTTGTAATAGACGATTTCCAAATGCTCACCCAAGATTTGAATCTGGTTCGTCTTTGTTTGAAGTATAATGGTATCCGATGTGTATTGTAGTATTCCCCGGTAATTCTCAATATAAATATCTTCATTACCTGTAATGGTAAGAATGGCAGAACCTAAGAGTAAGTCTTTGGGCAAACTCAGAGATTCTACCATTTGTATCCTATGCTTTGAATGATTGTTTTGTTTTATTTTTTTCTTCTCCATACGAGATTATACGGAAGAGAATGATAAAATAGAACTATGCGGTAATAATTCTTTTAATAAATTTGACCTTGGGTACTGCTTCCGAAGAAAAATCATATGCTTGTAAGAATCTTTTTTTCGCTTCTTCCATTTTCTCACGGTCATTAGCATAAATGGTTGCTAAGCTTTCATTCTTTCTTACATAATCTCCAATTTTCTTATGGAGTACAACGCCAACAGATAAATCAACAGTACTCTCTAATGTTTCTCTTCCGCCTCCAAGAATAAGAGAACACATGCCAATTTCCTTACACTTGATCTCCTTGATATACCCTTCGTTTATTGAGGTAATCTCTTCTATAATCTTTGCTTGTGGTAACATACTCACATCATATACGGAGCTTTTATCTCCTCCTTGCGCTGAAACAAATTCGGCAAGTTTATCGAGTGCAGTTCCATCACATATGGTATGCTCGAGCATTTCTCTTGCTTTCGTAGTATCAGAAGCACGTTTTGCTTTCACCAGCATATAGGAACCCAAGGTGAGACACAATTCGACAAGATCTTCCGGTCCACGGCCGGAAAGCGTATCAATTGCCTCTTTTACTTCTAGTGCATTACCAACAGCAAAACCCAGCGGTTGATTCATATCTGAAATAATTGCGGTCGTCTCACGTCCAGCTCCTGTTCCTATCATTACCATTTTTTGGGCAAGTTCTATTGCACCTTCCTCGTCAGTCATAAATGCGCCACTTCCGGTTTTGACATCCAAAACAATAGCATCTGCTCCGGCAGCAATTTTCTTGCTCATGATGCTGGAGGCAATCAGTGAGATATTCTCAACTGTTCCGGTGACATCTCGAAGTGCATATAGCTTTTTATCAGCAGGTGCAAGATTCGCGGTCTGTTCCATTATGGCAACCTTTACACGATTTACATTTTGTATAAAATCCTTTTCGGTTAACTCAGTTGAAAATCCCGGGAAACTATGCAGCTTATCAATGGTTCCGCCGGTATGTCCAAGTCCTCTTCCACTCATTTTTGCAACAGGAACTCCACAAGCTGCAACCATGGGAGTCAAAACCAACGAGGTTTTATCCCCAACCCCTCCAGTAGAGTGTTTGTCTACTTTGATTCCATCAATTTCGGACAAATCAAGAGTATCACCACTATTTGCCATACTAAGTGTTAAATCTACCGTTTCGCGATCATTCATTTTTTCAAAATAAATAGCCATCATCATAGCACTCATCTGATAATCCGGAATTGAACCATTGGTATAACCGTCAATCATATATTGTATTTCTTCTTTTGATAATGAATCACCACTACGTTTCTTAAGAATCAAATCATACATTCTCATAATAATCTCCATTCCGAAGCGCATGATAACTTTCATGCATACTTCTTTCGTTCATTTTCAAGAGCAACAAAAGTATAAACACGAAAGAATTTACTTATGATAGGGTTCATTAGCGTTTATTTTGAAACAGCGATAAACTTGTTCCAGTAAGATAACGCGCATAAGTTGATGTGGGAAGGTCATGTTGGAAAAGCTTAATTTATAGTTGGAACGTTCAGAAACAATGGAATGCAAACCGAGAGACCCACCAATGACGAAGACAATATGACTACAGCTGTTCAATGTAATCTCCTTCAATTTTGTTGCAAAGGTCTCTGATGAAAGCATCTCTCCTTTGATTTCTAAGGTTACAACAAAGGAAGATTCTGGAATCCTTGATAGGATACGCTCTCCCTCTACTCTCCTGATTTGATTTTCTATTGCAGCAGCAGCTTTATCCGGTGTCATTTCATCCGGAATCTCTATGATCTGCAGCTTACAATATCGACTGAGTCTCTTCTCATATTCAAAAAGTGCATCCTTTAGATACTTCTCTTTTATTTTCCCTACGGCAATTACGGTAATCTTCATCTGACGAAACCTTTCCTGCTTGAAAAGGTAATACTATTCGTATAATTCGTGGAAAAAATCGTCTGCAATCTTTTCCAGAAAAGCCTCATCCAAATCTGTAAATTTGGAAAGAATTTTATGTTTGATATTATCAACACGTTTATAATACTTCTCAATTTCCACCATCTCTTCCTCGCCGGAATCCAGACAGGAATCAATACTGTTGACATCAAAACTGTCAAAGAACCATTTGTGAATATCGTCAAGCAATACCTTTTCGATTTCTGCTTCTTTTTCGTATTTTTTTGCCGAAGAGAAGGATTTTATACCAACAATCAAGAAAATAATAAAAAGTACAGACATCACACCATAGGTAAGATACCGGGAATTGCCGTAAATACCTACAGGAATAATACCAAATACGCATAATAAAACAGCAAGTAATCCTACGGAACCTACTAATAACAGTGTCCATGCAGAAGAGGAAAACTCTCTAGCCCTTTCCTCTGCTGGTCGGTAAGCTTTTGCTGATGCATTTGCGTGAGCCAAAGCCTGAGCTGCCTCTACCATGTCAATATCAGAACCCACATCATCCAAATCAACAA
>CAYZUC010000019.1:30744-41074 GCA_964481705.1 uncultured Lachnospiraceae bacterium | reverse complement strand
GTTTTGCAGGTTCTCCTACCAATCTTTCTCCTGTCTTTGTAAATGCAACGATAGATGGAGTAGTTCTTGCTCCTTCTGTATTTGCAATAACGGTGGGTTTACCACCTTCCATAACTGCTACGCAGCTATTTGTTGTACCTAAGTCAATACCAATAATTTTACTCATATCCGTTTCCTCCTAATCAAATTTTATTGTACTACGCCGACCATACTGTGACGTACAACGCTGTCTCTATACATATAACCTTTTTGTAGTTCCTGTGCTACGACTCCTGATTCATATTCGTCACTCTCCACCTGCATCACTGCATTATGAAGGTCCGGATTGAATTCCTGTCCGATCGCCTCGATAGGTTTCACACCGAGCTGATCCAGTTCTGTAAGTAACTGTTTATAAATCTTATCCATTCCATCTACAAACGGAAGCCCTTTCTCTTCCTCAGTTGCGGTAGCAAGACCTCTTTCAAAATTGTCTACTACTGGGAGAATCTTCTCAACGACGCTTTTTGCGCCCATCTCATACATAGATGATTTCTCCTTCTCGCTCCTCTTGCGGAAATTATCAAATTCCGCCATCTGCCGCTTTACACGGTCTTCTAATTCTGCAATCTTCTCATCCTTTTTGTCCTTCTTTTTCTTGCCAAAAATCTTTTCGGATGATTTTTTCTCTTCCGGCGCAGCCTCTGCAGATGCATTTTCTTCTTGATCTTTCTTTTCTTCGATATCACTCTCCGGCATCTGTGTATCCGCCGCAGTATCCTGATTTGCTTCTGTATCTACTGTACCATTGTCTTTTTTTTCACTCTCTGACACCTTTTGATTTCCTCCTTTATGTCTTCTTATATAAAGTATCCAGTTGGTCCATAAGCTGTTTTACAGTACCAACGACCTTATCATAATCCATTCGCTTGGGTCCGATAATTCCTATCGTTCCCTGAATACCCTCTTCCAATTCATACGTGGCTGTGACCACGCTACAATCCTTCATATTGGATACCGGTGTCTCATTTCCGATATAAACCTGAATCCCTCTGCTCTCTTCCTTATTCTTGGATAACGTCTCCTGAACCAGCTCTGTCAGCTGCTGCTTCTCTTCAAAAACATTGATAATCTCACTGGCACGTTGATTATCGGAAAGCTCCGGGTATTTGAAAATGTTATTCGCACCGCTTGTATATATTTCAAGGTCCTCATCCATACGAATCGCATCTGCAACCGCATCGATTACCTTACCTATCATCTCAGAATGTATGCCTGCCTTCTCCTTTAACATGGTAATCATACCAAGATTAATCTCTTCCAGAGACAGACCATTTAAATTGGTATTCAACAGAATGTTCAGCTTGAGTAATGTCTCATCATCAATTCGTTCTTCCACATCTACAATCTTATTCTTGATGATATTGCCCTCAACCACAATGACTGCCACAATCTGATGATCATCCACACGCGATAGCTGAATAAATTTCAGCTTATTGTGATGATATTGGGGAGAAGAAATCATCGCCGCATAATTTGTATTGGTCGCCAGCAGCTTAGCTACACGCTTTAGAACTTGCTCAAGCTTATCTGCCTTCTCCAGGACAATGTCCTTCATCTCATTGACTTCGCGTTCCTTCTCTTCCATCATGGTATCTACATATAACCGATAACCCTTATCCGATGGAATCCTGCCGGCTGAAGTGTGAGGCTGAACAATATAACCAAGCTCCTCCAAATCTGACATCTCATTTCGAATCGTAGCCGAACTCAAATTCAAATCCGTATACTTTGAAATCGTTCTGGATCCTACGGGTTCACCGGTCTCCAGATAATTTCGAATGATAGCCTGCAAAATTTTTAGTTTTCTGTCATCCAACTGCATCGATTCACTTCCTCTCAACAGATGTCCCGATTTGTTATTAGCACTCGATTGATTAGAGTGCTAACACTTTCTATACCATAAGATATCACCGGTATTTCGATTTGTCAACCAAACCACTCGAAAAAAAATATAAAGATTCTATAAACAGAAAGAAAGGGCTATTCCGCCCTTTCCCAAAAGTCAATCTCATATGTCCAGTTACCCGTTTTTAGGGGAATGGTTGTTTTTTTCTTGTAATGAAGAGATAAATCCTCCTCCGTAAAAATCACATCATTGTCCGGAAGATTGGTTACCACACCATAAGACCCATTACGAACCTTTTGACGTATCTCTTCCCTGCATTTCAGATGCTGTTCCATAATCTTTCCGGCATGAGGAAACAGCTTTTGCATTGGTACATCTCCGTTGTATTCCTTAAGGTAATGCTCTGTAATAACAAAAGGCTGACCGGTATTATAGATAAACTGACCCTTATCGAGACTTTGGTAAGCCAGTACCGGAACATAGAAAATCTCCTCTACTGCATGCTCGTCCAATATTTCATAGGCCTCTTCCCAGTAAGACAGCTCCTTCGAATCCATGTGATTGACAATCAAACGTTTGTCTGTTTTCTGTATTGTAATCAGAATCATCACTCCATAACAGAGCAGATACAGATAATTCCATATCTTCTTATAAGAGTAATTATCAATAGCGATCAAGGAAACCACTATCAACCCCGGCATAAACAGCTGCAGGTAATACGAGATCCATGCACCATCATTCTTGCCAAGATACTGCAGGCAAATCGCCGCAAGCAGCATCTGTCCCCAGAATAGAATTTCAAAAGAAGGACTTCTTTTCTCGTCAACATGCTTTCCTTCTCTCTGCTCAATCGCTACGAAAGGTTCCTCCATTTGTTTCCATCTAAAACGTAAACGATAGGAACGTCGAACTACCACGGTACGAATAAAATCAAAGGCGCCCACCACAAACAGGCATAGGAACATTCCTCCCAAATAACTCACCTGTGATGTATTATGACTCACACCGGCACTTCCCGTAGAAACCCCGGCTCCCGGTCCCTTTACAAAATATATGGCGTAGGTCCAGAAAAGAGGAAATTTCCATGCAATCAGAGCTCCCAGACCAATCGCAAGTAGGATCATATCTACACTGTAACGCAGTGCTTCCTTCTTGGATAAGAAGAAAAAATAAACAAATACCGTACCTGCAATCATAACAAAGTACTGCTTTGTAAAGAACGCGCACCAGGTTAACACCGCGCAAAGCAAAGCCTGGTACCGGAACCTCTTTCGCGTTAAAACAAACAAAATCAGAATCAACACAAACAGTCCCAGCGAATCCGGCGCTGCATAGATATAGCCATAACGCCAGTGACACATGATCGTAAATAGAAAAGCCAGCAATGGGGCTGTAAGGGTGCGACTGTGTTCGTAGACCATTCGGGACACCAAAAATGCTGAGCACAAAACAGCAAGCAGTGAGATTGCATAATGCAGGGCTACGATTGGAACCGGAAGTATGCTTCCGATTGCTGCTGTAATAATAGAAAAAAGAGGTCCATATAAATAGAAGGTACTGGGTACTTCACCCTGTAATGCTGAAAGACTGTATGGATTCTCTCCTGCCATAATTGCTTTTGTCATCCACACATTTGCTGCCTCTCGAAACTCATTTGGAAAAGCAGTACCTGAGAAAGTGGTGATACAAATGGAGGTAAGCAGATAGACCGTATAAATCAAAACCGGTACTGCAAACAGATTCTGTATGAAATTATCCTTTGTTAGTCGTTCCTTTAACAGGTTCCTCATGCCTTCTTATTTCTCTCTTTCTACATAATTCGCATTAATCAGCTTCTTTGATTACCGACATAATGGTGTCGGTTTTATTCTTCTCAATATATTTTGCAATATTAACACAATGTCCGCCAATTCTGCTCAGATTATTCAGAATCTCAAGTAGAATCACACCTGCAGGCATATTGCTCTTACCATCCTTAAATCGCTGTACATGCCGAGCTTTTATATTTTCCTCAAGCGATTCGACAATCAGATACTGCTCTCTGATATATACGCATTTCGCTGCGTCCATATTTACATAGGCATCCACTCCAAGTGACAATATTTCGTCAACCGCTTCAAAATAAACATTCAACTCCTTGCGGGCGGCGTCTGTCAAATCAATTCCCTCATCCTGAATCGTATAGGCATTCTTGGCGAGCTGGTACGCATAGTCGCCGATTCGATTAATCTCCGACGTAACATGTAAAAGAAATGTCTGCTGTCGGTTATCCTGAGGAGTAAGATTATCTGCCAACATATTAACCAGATAATTATTGATGCTCTCATCCATGAGGTTGATGGTATTATCATTTTCTTTTACTCTTTCCGCTGCTTTCGGATCGTATCGTTCAAACAGCTTTACTGCCTCATGATAGTTCGTATGCGCGTATTTCTCCATCGACTCAATTGTTTTTTGTGCCTGCAGCAATGCTATTGCAGGAGTTGCTAACAACTGACTGTCGAGAAGATTGTCTGTATTGATTTCTTCCTCTTCACCATCCTTACTACGAATCGTCCAGCACGCCAGTCTCTCAAGAGCCTTTGTAAATGGAAGAAACAGAATGGTAACCGATATATTAAAAACACCATGGAAATTTGCGATAACACTCTTGTTAACCGGATCTGTCCACAGCCATGGCACCTTCCCATTTGCCTGAAAAATTAAAACAATGGTATAGATAACTACAAAATAAAGAATCGTACCAATAATATTGAAATACAGATGAATCATAGCCGTTCTTTTTGCATTTTTATTCGCTCCGGCACTGGCAATCATAGACGTTACACAGGAACCGATATTGGAACCCAGAATAACGGGGAAGGCTCCCGAAAATGTGATAGCACCTGTACTGGACAACGCCTGCAGGATACCGATAGATACGGAGCTGGACTGCATAAGTGCAGTAACTGCAGTACCGACCAAAATACCAATGAGCGGATTCTCCAGAGAACGAAAAAGATTCAGAATCTCCGGACTGTCTTTCAAAACAGATAATCCATTTTCCATGGTCAGCATACCGGTGAAAAGGATAGAAAGACCAATCAAAATCTCTCCAACATTTTTGCGCTTACTCCTTTTTGCAGTAAATACGATCAACATGCCAATGATAGCAGCAAAGGCTGCGAGGGATTCCGGTTTGAAAAACGCAAGTAACGAACCAGATGCTCCAGACGAATCTATATCGGTAAGACGTAGTATCTGCGCAGTGACTGTAGTACCAATATTCGCACCCATGATGACGCCAATGGCACCTCTTAGGTTCAATAATCCGGCATTCACCAATCCGATAATAATAACCGTTGTGGCACCCGATGATTGAATTACAGCAGTAACAACTGCTCCAAATAAAACTCCAACAAGTACATTACCGGTTAATTTTTTCAGTACCTTCTCCAGAAAGCTTCCGGACACTTTCTCGAGAGACATCCCAAGCATCTTCATGCCGTATAAAAACAGCGCCAGACCCCCAAGTGAAGATATTACATCGTAGATACTCATAGAAACCCCCTTTCGATTGACACCCTCTTAGTAAGAAGATTATATCATCTCATAAGAGGAAAGACAATCCGACATCATTCTCCTCAAATAAAATACCGGATACTCCCATCGGAATACCCGGTACGCAAATTATTATGATTAGATATCAAATCTTCCCTGAATCTCATCATTTACTACATAATAAACTGCTGCCTCTTCTGTCTTTACATAGAAAGTAACCTTCTTCATCTCAGAAGCTTTCTTTCCCATATCATTTGTCCATATATCCTTCATTCGATTCATCAGATCTTCTTTGGAACATTCTCTGCCCATAAACTGGATGAATAAAGAATTGTCAACTGCTGTACTTTTTGCGGGAGCCTTCTTTGCAGGAGCCTTCTTTGCAGGCGCCTTCTTAGCCGGAGTCTTCTTTACTGTCTCCTTCTTCGCAGGTGCTTTCTTTGCGGGCGCTTTTTTTGCCGGCGCTTTCTTAGCAGTTGTCTTGGTCTCCGCTGGTGCCGGAGTCTTTTTCGGTGCTGCCGGTGCTGCAACTTCCTTCGGAGCACTTACATTAGGTTTTGCGACTGCTTTCTTTGTATCGGTAGCACTCACTGCTGCTGCCGCTGCTTTTACATTTGCAACTTTCTTCTCAGTAGCCGACTTATTTGCGGTAGGGGCTACTGCCTTCTTCTTAACTGCCATAATAATTCTCCCTTCATACTCTATCACGTGGTAGTGAACTTAATAATCAAGCCTAAAATGAACTATGTATCGCCATTAAGTTTATCTCAAAATGACGCAAATGTCAAATAAATACAGTGGTTGATTCGTTTTGTATCTATCGGGTATTGACATTTCATATTACTATGCTATATTAAGTGTATTAACACTATTAGTACACTTAATACTTTAAAGAGAGGAAGGACATATCATATGATCATTATTGATTACAAGGATCGGCGTCCGCTTTATGAACAGATTGAAGAACGCTTTCGAGAATTGATCCTTCATGGTGCGCTGGAAACAGACAGCAGAATTCCATCTGTGCGCTCATTAGCAATGGATCTTTCCATTAATCCAAATACCATTCAGAGAGCCTACACCGAACTGGAGACGGATGGATATCTATACACCGTCAAGGGAAAAGGTAACTTTGTCGCTGATATTACCAATCTGATTCCCCTAAAACGAACGGAATTCTATGACAAGCTGGATTCGCTGTTACACGAGGCAGCACCAATTGGAATCAGACTCGAGGATATCCTGAGTCATACAGAACAATACTTCAAAAAGGAGGTTCAGCACGGATGATTGAAACCTATAACATCACAAAAAGCTTTGATCAGATGAAAGCAGTCGACAATATTACCGCGACGATCAAGGATGGTTGTGTATTTGGATTAATTGGCACCAACGGTGCCGGAAAAAGTACCTTCTTACGTATGCTTTCCGGTATCTTGCGTCCGGATGAAGGCAAGATTACAATTGACGGTATGGACGTATACGAGAATCCCATGGCCAAATCCAAGTTCTTTTATATTTCCGATGAACAATATTTCTTTTCAAATTCTACGCCAAACGATATGTTGAAATATTATCAAACCATTTACGAGGGTTTTGACTGCACCAGATTTGCCGACTATTTAAAACGTTTTGAATTAGATGGCAACCGCAAGATTAATACGTTTTCTAAGGGAATGAAGAAACAGCTCTCCATCCTTTACGGAATCTGCTCGGGTACTAAGTACATCTTTTGCGATGAGACCTTTGACGGACTGGATCCTGTTATGAGACAGGGTGTAAAAAGTATCTTTGCGGGAGAAATGGAGCAACGCGACTTTACTCCGGTAATCGCTTCCCATAATCTTCGCGAATTGGAAGACATCTGTGACCATATCGGACTGCTTCACAAAGGAGGCATTCTCCTCTCCAAAGATCTGGAAGAATTAAAAGGAAATATCCACAAAATTCAATGTGTGTTAAGGGATAAGGAACGCGAGACAGAACTGCTTTCTCATTTGACCATACTGAAAATGGAAACCAGAGGTTCTCTTATGACGCTTACCGTTCGTGGTAATCGTGATGAAATCATTCATGTACTTACGCAAGGAGACCCATTGTTCCTCGAAGCACTTCCACTTTCGTTAGAGGAAATATTTATCAGTGAAACGGGGGTAGTCGGATATGACATCAAAAAACTCATCTTTTAATTTAGCATACGAAAATGCAAAACAACGATTATGGAATATTGCACTTTCCATTCTTCTTCTATTATTTACATTACCAATTTTCTCCGCTATTCAGCTTGGTCGCTGGAGCGAGAGACTGACAAATAATCGAACCACCTTTGCTGATATTATGGAGTCCTTCCAGTACTCCGTTACCGGACCCAAAAACCTTCTGGTTAATTGTGTCACCGGAGCACTGGCAGTATTAATCGCTTTTGGTGGTTTTGGATACCTGTTTTCGAAGTCGAAGGTGGACTTGTACCATAGTCTCCCTATAAAGAGAAGCAAATTGTTCTTCGTTTCTTATGTGAATGGAATCATATTCTACGCGGTACCTTACTTCCTTTTTCTCCTGATTACTTTAGGAATAGGAAGCAGTTATCATTTTGTATCCACAGCAACCGTAGCAACTGCGTTGACCACGTATATTGCCAACGTGCTGGGCTTTATCCTTCTCTATACCACAACCATACTCGCCATTATGATGACTGGTAATGTCTTTGTTGCGATTTTGGCAGACTGTGTATTCTTCTTCTATGGTCCTACCATTCGCGGCCTTTTGTTAGCATATGCAGCTACCTTTTACAAAACTTTCTATAGTATGCGCATAAACGACAACTGGTACTCACCTTTATCGGAATACGCGGACTTAATGATGTCTATCTGCTATGCCACAAATCCGGAAAAGGGTGGTGCGATGCCTCTTCTGTTTCTGACAATGGTAATCTGTATCGTCATTTTATTGGCACTATGTATTTATCTATATCGGAAACGTCCTTCCGAAGCAGCTGCAAAAGCAATGTCCTTTGAGAAGACAAAACCTGTTATCAAGATACTTCTGATGACACCGATTGCGCTTTATGCCGGATTCATTTTCCGTGATATTCGCAACTCCAGTGGGACTTCCAACGATCTATGGCTCGTATTTGGTCTGATCATTGGATTGTTACTATCACATGCCATCATAGAGATTATTTATAGCTTTGATTTTAAAGCTGCTTTTCACAATATGCATCACATTCTCATCGCCGGTGCCTTTGTCGTCTTATTTACTGTGATCTTCCGGTTTGACCTGTTCCATTATGACAGTTATCTTCCTGCTGCAGAGAGTCTGGATTACATTGCAATCAGCTCATACGATGTACAAGGTGAGATTAATTACGTAAATATGGAAGATGAGATGGCTTATTACTCACCCTATGTGGATTCTGAAAACTATGTTCTGGATCACATGAAGCTTACCGATACGCAGGGCGCCCTGACACTTGCACAGATAGGTATTGAATCGTTGAAAAACTACCCTCGTAATAACGACGAGGAAGCAAACGATTACTATAGTTCCGGCATGATTCAAATGGTTTATCTCTATAAATTAAAAAATGGAAAACATATTTATCGAAGTTACGATGTGAAGATTGACGAGTGTATGGATGCTTTTAATGAAGTCTATATGCAAAAAGAGTATAAGAATGCAGTTTACCCAATTATGACTGTAGATTCCTCCTATCTGTCGGATTATGAACTTTATACACCATTTGCCACCACGAAACTGAATACGGTTCTTTCTGATGAAGAGATTGCAGAATTGATTTCCATCTACCAAGAAGAATTAGCCGCTCAAAGCGTTCAAGATTTGAAGGATAACTACCCGGTTGGACAGCTGTTCATTCCGAAAAGTATAACACAAAGACCGAGCAGATACTACAACGCGGAAACAATTGAAGGCTATCAGGGATTTATCTTTGAGAATTTTGACAGGAGTATCGCCTTCTTGAAAGAGCATGGTCTTGATTTGGTTGGATTCCGTGATCCTTCCAAGGTTGAAAGAATTGTTGTATCCTTTATGGGAACAGCTGCTGCAACGGATGCCGTGGACACAAAGGAGACTCAGAACTCAAGTGCAGAAATCACAGACAAGGAAGATCTGAGCAAGATTTTGAATTCTTCCATTTTAAGCACATTCAGCAACGCGAACAACTTCCTTCATCGGACAGATTATAACGACGTCATGGACTACTATGATATTGCTGTCTACTATAATATGAGTGACAAGCAGAAGGGGGTTACCAATCTGACCGTCATGGATGACGAAGTACTTAAGCAGATACAAAAATATTTAAAAACTGAATAATTTACACTTGTATTTACGAGATGTGTCATTTACAATGAGTATAGATGAAACGTCTCCAAAGTGGAAGACTTAAGAAGGATGCTTAGCATTCTTCTTTCGTTTTTGTTAAAGGGGGAAGTAGCCGGATATTGTATCTAGACAGGAGTAAGAAATGAAAATAGGATTTGATAATGAAAAGTACGTAAAAATGCAGTCCGAACATATTAAGGAGAGAATCGGGAAATTTGGCGATAAGCTGTACCTCGAATTCGGTGGAAAGCTTTTTGATGATTACCACGCTTCCCGTGTGCTTCCGGGTTTTGCTCCGGACAGCAAGCTCACCATGCTGATGCAGCTTGCCGACCAGGCTGAGATTGTCATTGTTATCAGCGCAGCAGATATTGAAAAAAACAAAGTTCGTGGTGACCTCGGCATTACATATGATGTTGATGTACTGCGATTAAAGGATGCTTTTGAAAGTCGTGGTCTTTATGTTGGAAGTGTCGTAATTACGCATTATGCAGGTCAGGCCGCCGCCGATCAGTTTAAAAGCAAACTGGAAAAGATGAATATCAAAATCTATTT
>CAYZUC010000019.1:8432-30734 GCA_964481705.1 uncultured Lachnospiraceae bacterium | reverse complement strand
TTTACACTATGTAATACCGGGTTATCCTTCCAATGTTCCCTTAATTGTAAGTGACGAAGGCTATGGACGTAATGAGTATATTGAGACAAGCCGTCCCTTGGTGGTCATTACTGCTCCCGGACCCGGCAGCGGAAAAATGGCAACCTGTCTCTCACAACTGTATCATGAGAACAAGCGTGGTACTAAGGCCGGATATGCCAAGTTCGAGACCTTCCCTATCTGGAATGTACCACTCAAGCATCCGATCAATCTTGCATACGAGGCAGCTACCGCCGATTTGAACGATGTCAATATGATTGATCCCTTCCATCTGGAAGCATACGGTGAGACCACCGTTAATTATAATCGTGATATTGAGATTTTCCCTGTATTGAATGCAATCTTTGAAGGTATCTACGGAGAGAATCCTTACAAGTCTCCCACAGATATGGGTGTTAATATGGCAGGTAACTGCATTGTCGATGATGATGCCTGCAAGGAAGCTTCCAATGCGGAGATTCTTCGACGCTATTACACTTCATTGAATCGCCTTGCGCTGGATGAATGTACGGAGAACGAAGTACTGAAAATCGAGTTGTTAATGAAACAGGCTAAGATTACAGCAGACGATCGAAAGGTTACAACGGCGGCAAATAATCGCGCAAATTCTCTCGGTGTACCATGTGCTGCCATGGAATTAGCTGATGGCACCATGATCACCGGTAAGACTACCGATTTACTGGGCGCATCCGCTGCTCTGCTTCTGAATGCTCTGAAGCTGTTAGCAGGGGTAGATCATGATACACATCTCATTGCACCTGAGGTTATTGAGCCTATTCAGGAGCTTAAAGTGGGGTATCTGGGCGGACGTAATCCGAGACTCCACACAGATGAGGTATTGATAGCACTCTCTATCTGTGCGACCAGTGACGATAAAGCGAAAAATGCCATTTCACAGATTCCCCGTCTGAAGGGAGCTCAGGTACACACCTCCGTCATGTTATCGGATGTTGATATGAAGATTTTTAAAAAACTTGGAGTTGACTTAACCTCCGAACCTATTCAGGAGCACAAAAAGTATTATTAATTTTGATAACCACCGTAAAGAAAAGACGTTTTCGAGTAATCTCGAAAGCGCCTTTTTCATTAGGAGTAATCAAATTCATATCGCTGCATCTTTTTTTGTTCAATTACTACTTCTTCCCTCCATTGGAATCCAAGCTTGGAAACGAGTGCAATCGATGCCCCATTTTCCTTTTCAATAAAAGCATTCATCCTTTCACACCCCAGCTTATCCCTTCCATATTTCAGAAGAGCACGACAAACCTCTTCGGCGAAGCCCTGTCTCTGTTTCGACCTCTCAATCAGGTAGCCAATCTCCAGATTTTCAAATCCATCACGATTCGTAATGCCTGCTCTTCCTATGATTCTTCCGGATTGCTTCTCAATAACCAGCCATAATCCAAAGCCAAAGAATCCATACATATAACGGATATAATCTCTGGTAAACTGTCTCTCTTCCTCCGGATTCTCAAATAAGCCTTCCATATAAGCAGTAATACAGGGCTCTTGATAGATTTCATACAGACGATCCACGTCGGATACCGTAATCTCACGCAGCTTACAACGTTCCGTCTCCAGAATTGTCCATGGAATACCACGAGAACGTTCATACATATGCAATAGGAACTCGTAATCAATCTCATCCATTCCTTCAATAACACAAAGATTTCCTGAAAAACAATCTCCCTGGTTCTGCTCCGTTAAATAAACGAGATATCCCACTCCATGTGCTATCGCCCATGCGGCTGCTTCTTCCGTATCACACAGAAGTAAACAGTGCTCGGGATTAAGCTCCGGACGCATCCGCTCATCCTTCATTTCGTTGTATTGTAATACTTCTACTCCATGACTGACGACATCCTGACGTAATTCATCCAGATATTCAATTTCGTTTGGGTTTTCAAAAGAAAAAATCATATTGTTAAACATGCATCTATTATACCATCTTTAAGGAAATCTTACTCTTTCTTTTCAGTTTGTCTTTACTATTTGGAAGCAATTCGCTAAAATGATACTGTACAAAAATTAGAAAAGATTGGAGATTATCATGTCAAAGAATCCTATTGTAACATTTCAACTAAAGAATGGTGGCCAAATCAAGGCAGAACTTTATCCGGAGATTGCTCCCAATACCGTTAACAATTTTATCAGTCTTATTCAGAAAGGCTTTTACAATGGACTGACTTTTCATCGTGTCATCAAAGGATTTATGATTCAGGGTGGCTGCCCTGACGGCAACGGGATGGGAGGTCCCGGTTATTCCATCAAAGGAGAATTCAGTCAGAACGGCTTTCCAAATTCTTTGAAGCATACAGAGGGTGTATTATCTATGGCGAGAAGTGCTGCTCCAAATTCAGCTGGTTCCCAGTTCTTTATTATGCACAAGGATGCTCCACACCTCGATGGAGCCTATGCATCCTTTGGAAAAGTAATCGAAGGAATGGATGTCGTGAACAAGATTGCTGAGTGCTCTACCGATTACTCCGACTGCCCGAAGGAGCCTCAGATTATGGAAAAGGTCAGCGTTGATATGCTTGGGGAGGATTATCAAGAACCTGAAACTGTGTAAAAGGTGGGTTTGTTTACATTTTATTCACATTTCATTTAAAAAAGTTTCATTTACATAACATTGTTTGGACATTTTCATTATGTATACTAAGAGCATAGAAAGAGAAACAGCCAGACTCAATAGTATAAAATACTATATTAAATAAACTTTTTCATAATAAATGCCAAGTGATTAATCACTTGGCATCCTCCCTGTAATGGGGTCTTTTTTATCTTGACGACTTCCACTATTTCCGATACAATAAGAAAGTCAATGAGGACGTAATTTATCTATTACGTCCTGTTTTATTTATCTTATCAGGAGGGCTCTTATGGATGGCATTTTAAAAACAGTCACTGATGTTAACAGTGTACTAAATGGTTTTATCTGGGGACCGATCATGTTGGTTGCGTTCCTTGCAGTAGGTTTGATGTTCACAATTCGTACCGGTGTCTTTCAAATCACAAAGTTTAAGTATTGGATCGATGTTACATTTCTTCAGATTTTTCGCGACAAAAAAGTATTAAAAACAGAAGACAAACACTCTATCTCCCAGTTCCAGTCCTTATGTACCGCACTGGCGGCTACAATTGGTACCGGTAATATCGCCGGAGTTGCTACTGCTATCGCAGCAGGTGGACCGGGTGCAGTTTTCTGGATGTGGCTTTCTGCTTTTCTTGGTATGATGACCAATTACGCCGAGAATACTCTTGGTATTAAATACCGCTATAAAAATGAGAAAGGCGACTGGATTGGCGGTGCTATGATTTACATAGAACGTGGACTTGGTTGGAAATGGCTTGCCGTTATTTTCTCCGTATTTTGCGGTCTGGCATCCTTCGGTATTGGCAATATGACTCAGGCCAATTCTATCGCTCACGGTTTAAATGATTCCTTCCATGTACCACCAATTGCAACCGCTGTTATTCTTATGGTATTGGTTGCGCTTGTTATACTTGGAGGAATTAAGCGAATCGCAAGCGTTGCAGAAAAGATTGTTCCCTTTATGGCAATTCTGTATATTGTTGGCGGTTTGGTTATTATCTTTGCAAATTATACAAGAGTCGGAACTGCTTTCGCTTCCATCTTCGCAGAGGCTTTTAATTTCAAAGCCATGGGCGGCGGAGTACTTGGTTATGGTATTTCCATCGCAATGAGAAAAGGTATCTCCCGTGGTGTTTTCTCTAACGAAGCTGGTCTTGGTTCCTCTGTAATGGTTCACTCTGCTTCTGATGTGAAAGAACCTGTTATTCAGGGTATGTGGGGTATCTTTGAAGTATTTGCAGATACCATTATTGTATGTACCATTACGGCTCTTACCATCCTAACCTCTGGTGTTTATGACATGGATACCTATCTGACAAATATTCAGAATGGTGTGGAGAACGTCAGTGGTACTGCTCTTACCAGTGCTGCTTTTAATTCTGTAATTCCTTTTGGCGGTCAGTTTGTAGCAATCTGTATCATGCTCTTTGCCTTCTCCACCATCCTTGGTTGGTCATACTATGGAGAACGCGCAGTAGAATACTTATTTGGTTTAAAAGCCATCTTTGCTTACAAGGTCGTCTTTGTCTGTGTTATCTTATTAGGATGTACCGCAGAGCTCAACCTGGTTTGGGATATCTCCGATACACTAAACGGATTCATGGCTGTACCCAACCTGATTGCCGTTACACTTCTGTCAGGTCAGGTAGTACGAATGACAAAAGAGTATATTAAAAAGGTTCGAGACGGCAGAGAATCTATTGAAGGCGACGATCTCATGTAAATTGTCTTTTCGGATCTCGCTTCCCTTACATGATAAAAATAATCCCGTGACTTTCCAAAGGAGTCACGGGATTTCTTTTCTTATCTTATTTAACTATATTGCTGTCAAGCTCAAGCTTTTCCATCAGATCCAAGAACGTCGGTAATCTTATGAGCAACAAGTTCTTTTACATAAGCACGTCCATCTGTCAGATACTGTCTGGGATCAAAGTGATCCGGATGAGCAAACATATGCTCTCTGATACCTGCTGTTAAAGCAAGACGCAAATCGGAATCGATATTGATCTTACATACAGCCCCTCTGGCAGCCTGTCTTAACATATCCTCAGGAATACCAATTGCATCATCCAATTTTCCACCGTTTGCATTGATGATATCTACATACTTCGGAATAACGGAAGAGGATCCGTGAAGTACAATAGGGAATCCCGGAAGACGTTTTGCAACTTCATCCAGAATATCAAAACGTAACTGAGGTTTCTGACCTGGTTTGAATTTGAATGCACCATGGCTGGTTCCGATTGCAATCGCAAGAGAGTCTACACCGGTACGATCTACAAATTCTTCAACCTGATCAGGTCTTGTATAAGATGCATTCTCTGCATCTACCTTAACATCATCTTCTACACCGGATAATGTACCAAGCTCTGCCTCTACAACAACTCCTTTGTCGTGAGCATACTCAGCAACCTTCTTAGCAACTGCGATATTCTCGTCAAATGCAAGAGAAGAACCATCGATCATAACAGAGGAGAATCCTCCATCGATACAAGATTTACAAATCTCAAAATCTGCACCATGATCTAAGTGAAGAGCAATTGGAAGATCTGTCTCTAAGAGAGCAGCCTCTACCAGCTTTACAAGATAGTTGTGTTTTGCGTATTTTCTAGCTCCTGCAGATACCTGAAGAATCAACGGGGATTTCAGATCTGCTGCTGCTTCGGTAATCGCCTGAACGATTTCCATGTTGTTTACATTGAAGGCACCGATTGCGTAACCACCTTCATATGCTTTTTTAAACATTTCAGTAGTAGTAACTAATGGCATAATAAGTCCATCCTTTCTCATATTGGATTAAAGTACAGTCTTATTATAACAACTCAGTACAAAAATGCAATTATTTCTTCCCTGAGAAAACGCTTTATTTATCGCGATAAGGAGAAATTTCGTGTGTCGGACAGAATCCGTCCCTGATATCTCCTGTACGCAGCTTCCACGAGGACACATTATTCTCGTCATTGGATGCTGGAAAATCATAATACCAGGACTGTCCACCATGCTCCGCCGGATAGTAAACCTCGATTCCATCATTGGTTGTCTTAATCATGTCTCCTCTTGGGTAATCTCTTTGCATAACCAAGTACTCACGATTGAGTGTTTGTCTCACATAAGATATATCATCCCCAATATGACGGACGGTAGAGAGCACAAAGACAACTCCGATTACCAGGCAAGGCACTCCGGCAAGCAGAGATACCCACCTTTTTTCTCTCTTTCGATAAAACATGGTACCACAAGCACACAGAGGAACCATGAATAAATACGAATAACCAAATCGATGGGAAGGTGCCGATAACAGCCAAAAAAGAATACTGACAAAAAGAGCTCCATTCAAAAACAGGTATTCAAACCATTCATGGTTCTTCTTTCGTATACTTCGTACAGTTTCGATGGTAAAGAAAACAAAACCGACCACGATTCCCATAGCAGCCGCCAATGTATAGTTCCTGCATAGGCCTCCCTGACGTTCCCACCAGATAGGTACCCATTCAGCCAGTGTCTGATTCAAATACTGCCCATCATAGGTAAGACGCGCCCATAGCTTAATCTCTTCCGCGTCGCCCGCAATCGTCTCCAAGGACAATTTCCAATCAAAGTGAAATAAATCTACTGATGCATAGGGGTATAAAAGCCAGCCGGATATCAATACTGTCCTGATAAAGTAAGGCAGAATAGCCAGAATTCCCAAGAGAAGAAAGCTCACAATATCCTTCCACCTCTTCTCACGGATCAGTCGATATGCAGGCATGAGAACAAGAATTACCATTGCCCCAACCGACAGCTTCAAGGACATCATAAAAACAGCCATAACGCAGAGCAATGCATAGGGCGTAATCTCCTTTTCCTGCTCTTCGATGAGCTCCATCCAGCGAAACGTCAGATACATAATGAAAAATACAGTGGTATAATCAGTACCGGGAGATGTAAGCTCCGGAAGAATAATAATAAGGTAAAGTGGTGCTCCTAATCGAAGAAAATTGCTCGGACACAGAATATGCTTTTTCTGTAAAAATCGATTTATTACACCGGTGAAGCTGTAGGAGACAAACAACATGGCCATAAAACCGGACACTGCATGCAGGGAAATACCATGAAAAAGCTCCTTCATACTGTAGAGCGCACTTAGGCATAGGAAAGAACTATTATAAGCAAATCGCTGGTGTATATACCCGAGTCCTTTTACGACACCATAAGACTCAATCCAATGAATGCTCTGCGCATGATAAAGACCTGTATCATACGTAAAGTCTCCGTAAGCTGTATAATACGCACACAGCATCGCAATTCCCGCTATGCCAATCAGATACCACCACTTGCTTTTTCTCTCCTGTACTGCAGTCAGAATCTCACGACGATCCCATAGCAAGATGAGAAGGCAAGCCACGCACATCACAATATTCGCTAGTGTTCCAACTCCTGTAAACAAGCTGAAATACTCAGCATAAATGGTAGCTGTTACCAATCCGGTTACTACCATACTCATACACGATATGGAACGGGTACTTCCAAAGAAGCGATAAAGTCTGCGCAAAACAAATTCACCCAGCAGGAAAGCAGTAATCGGAATATAACTCCAGTTCAAGAATGTAACAACCATATCCCCTAATATCCTTTCTGACCTTCAAATAGTAAGAAACCCATGCACAAACATGTGCATGGGTCATGTTTTGGTTACTCTTATGCCTGGTTAATAGAACCGAAGATTTCCATCTTCTCCTTAACAGTAGCTTTGATAGCATCAAATCCAGGAGCAAGAAGCTTACGAGGATCAAATCCTTTTCCCTCTAAGTCCTTACCAGCCTCAACATACTTACGTGTTGCAGCAGCAAATGCCAACTGACACTCTGTATTTACGTTGATCTTAGCAACTCCAAGAGAGATTGCTTTTTTAATCATATCTGTTGGAATACCTGTACCACCATGAAGAACAAGTGGAAGGTCTCCTGTAAGAGCCTGTACACTGTCAAGAGTCTCAAAAGAAAGACCCTTCCAATTAGCAGGATATTTTCCATGGATATTACCAATACCAGCTGCAAGGAAGTCTACACCAAGGTCTGCAATTGCTTTACATTCCTTAGGATCTGCGCACTCACCTGCACCAATAACTCCGTCTTCTTCTCCACCAATAGAACCAACCTCTGCTTCAATAGAGATTCCCTTAGCATGAGCTGCTGCAACTAATTCCTTAGTCTTTGCAACGTTCTCTTCAATCGAATATTTAGAACCATCAAACATAACTGATGGGAAACCAGCTTCCATACATTTATAGCAATGATCGTATGAACCATGATCCAAATGAACAGCTACAGGAACCGTGATGTTCTGATCTTTGATTAATCCATTAACCATTCCCATAACTACATCATAGCCACCCATGTACTTTCCTGCTCCCTCAGATACACCAAGGATAACAGGGGAATTGTTCTCCTGTGCAGTTAAAAGGATTGCTTTTGTCCATTCCAAATTGTTAATGTTAAACTGACCTACTGCATAATGACCAGCTTTTGCTTTTTTCAGCATTTCTGTTGCGGATACTAACATAATTTCTACCTCCATATTTGCTTTTCTCATTATCGTGTACCATTATAACGCATAAAATCAAAAAAGAAAACAAGAAATTGCTTTTCTTATTCTTTTGGTACAATCATATGAAGCACTTGATTGAGATTCTTCATATGCACATTGGTATGCTCTCCACCATATTCTCCGTCTAAAGTCCAAGGTATTTTCTCTCCTGAGGTTATCCTAAGCTCACTTGTTTTAAACATATAGATATAACTGGAATCACTCTCACCCATTATCAAATCACGCGCTATACTTTGATAATCTACAAGCTGTGTGGGTTTGCGAATCAACGTCACCTCAAACAAACCATCATCCAGTTTGACATTCTTACCGGTAAAGTTCTTCATGCCTCCTACAGAAAGGGAATTACTCACCATACCAAACAGAAATTCGTCTTTTATCACATTTCCGTCATATTCAATTTCCATCTCATAGGACTGTATCTGTGTTAATCTTTTGGTTCCTTCTAATACATACGCTGCATGACCAAGAAGATTTTTCATTTCCTGCTTTGTCTCATAGGAAACATCCGTAAAAATTCCGAATGCTGCAACGTAGACAAAAAAGTCATTGTTAAAGCCTCCCATATCACAGCAAAACTGATTTCCCTCAACTACAGTATAAGCCGCGTCTGTCATATTTTTAGGAATACCAAGACTATTTGCAAAGTCATTCGTACTACCTGCCGGAACGTATCCGATTGGTATTTTCTCTTCTCTGCAAAGCATTCCGTTTACTACCTCATCTAATGTGCCATCTCCTCCCGAGCACACAAGAAGATCATATCCTGTCTCCATATTTTTGGTGGCATTAACAGCATCACCCTGCTCCTGCGTTGGATAAGCCGTAACCTCGAAGCCTGCCTTCGTAAAGATATCAATAATATCAAGAAGATTGCTTCGAATCTTAGCTTTTCCTGCATGTGGATTGTAAATAAACATCATCTTTTTCTTCATATTACATCCTCATTCTTGCTATGTGAAAAAAGCTTTTTCACACTACCCCTCCATTCCGAGGTGAACAATATACTCCAATAATGGTACAAAAAAGACAGTCCTCGACTTACAATATCAAAGACTGCCCCACATAAGCATTAGTTCTGATTGCTTAAATATTCCTCAATTGCACCGATGGCTTTCTCCTCATCCGAACCATCTGCAACAACGCTGATCTTTTCCCCCGAATTCAATACAAGCGTCATCATTCCCATAATACTCTTAGCATTCACATATTTCTCCCCACTTTCAATATGAATACTGCTATCATACTGGCTCGCCACCTGTACCAGCATAGCAATTGGTCTTGCATCCAGACCATCATTCAATTGAACGGTAATCGACTTCTTTTTCATAATTTCCTCCTTTTTTAACGACGAAGCTTTTCTGCAAATTCACTCAACTTACGCAATCTATGATTGACACCGGATTTCCCAACCGGTGGTTGAAGCATTTCACCAAGCTCTTTTAAAGTAGCTTCGGGATGTTCCAGTCTCAATTCTGCCATTTCCTGCAGACCATCACTAAGACCTCCAAATCCTCCATGTTCACTAATGTACCGAATATCTTCCAGTTGCTTCACGGCTGCTGATACGGTCTTGTGAATATTAGCTGTCTCACAATTCACACGACGGTTCACAGAATTTCTCATCTCTTTTACAATTCGAAGATTCTCCAGATTCATAAGAGATATATGAGCTTCCATGATATTTAGCATAAGCACTATTTGTGCGCCTTCTTTGATATAAACAATGTAATTCTTCTTACGTACGACAATTTTCGCATCGACTGAAAAGCTGTTTATCATCATCCGAATCTGCTCCGCCTCCGGAGAAGTGCTGCAAACAATCTCAAAATGATAGAATTTCTTCGGATCACTGATGGAACCAGCTGATAAAAACGCTCCTCGGATAAAAGAACGCTTACAGCAGGCACGCTGAATAAGCAATCCATTGACTCCTGAACCCGACTCCGAAAGCTTTAATACATTGAATAATCTCTCCACATCACTTTGTTTTGATACCCTTAACAGATAAGTTCTCACATGATGTGTCCTAGAGCTCATCCGTATGCAAACATTCGTATATATATTAAATGCTTTTCTTAATAATGTAAAGTACTTTCTGGCTACCGCCAGATTTTCTGTCTGGACACAGATGGACAGACTCCCATCGGAATTCCTGTCAAATCTGCCGCACATCATAACAATGGCAGCTATCTCAGCTATCTGACAATGCTTCGCAGAACTGAATCGATTCGATAACTCTTCTTTTACCTCAGTGGAAAAAGACACGGGTTATCACCTACTTTCCTCTAAGTGCATCCTTTTCAATATCTCTATGTTCAATACGAATGCCATATTGATCCTTGCTTTTTAATCGGTCATATATTTTATTTGCAAGTGTCACGGACCTGTGCTTGCCACCCGTGCAGCCAATGGCTATGACCAATTGATTCTTGCCTTCCAAAACATAATTTGGCATTAGGAACAGAAGCATATCTTCCAGTTTGTCAAGAAAGGTTCCGGACTCCGGATGACTCATAACATATTCTTGAACCTCCGGATCATTTCCTGTTTTTCTCTTTAATTCTTCTATATAATAAGGATTCGGTAAAAAGCGAACATCAAATACCAAATCAGCATCATTCGGAATTCCATACTTATAGCCAAAGGATAAGACGGTTATAAAGAGGTTTTTAAAACCTTTGTTTTTCGCAAATACATTATCCACCTCTGCCTTTAGTTCCCTTGTAAGGAGCTGGCTTGTGTCAAAGATATAGGTCGCGTTCCTTTTTAAGTACTGAAGCTCGGAGCGTTCCTTTTCAATCCCTTCTTCTACTCTGCCATTTGTCGCATAGGGATGATTCCGTCGTGTCTCTTTAAAGCGTTTAATTAGAATCTCATCATTACAATCCATAAACAGAATCTCATATACACATCCCTGCTGCTTTAATCGTTGTAAGGTAGGTTCAATCTGGCGCAATCCGGTACGAATGTCAATACCAATAGCCACTTTTGATAATTCACTGTTCGGATCATAAGTGAGTTCTGCAAATTTCTCAATTAAAGGAACTGGCAGATTATCAACGCAAAAATATCCCAGGTCTTCAAGCATTTTTAATGTTGTACTTTTTCCCGCACCTGACATTCCTGTCACAATAACAAATTTCAAATTGACTCATCTCCAATCCTGAGATTATACCTAAATCACACAAATTGTAATTCATCTCTCTGTCCAAAATCACCGAGCATACACACCTCAGGTTCTAAGGTAACACCAAATCGTTCCTTTACCTTTTCCCGAACTTCATCTATCAAATCCTTCACATCAGAGGCTGTCGCATTACCAGTATTAATAATGAAACCACAATGCTTCTCCGAGACCTTCGCTCCTCCGATACTCATACCACTAAGTCCTGCATCCATGATCAGCTTTCCGGCAAAATATCCTTCCGGCCGCTTAAATATACTGCCCGCACTCGGGTATTCCAATGGTTGTTTTTCTATTCTCCGATTACGAAAGTCATCCATTTTAGTCCTGATATTATCCGAGTTGTCTTGTTGTAGCCCGATTGTAACCTCCGTACATACCAGTGGCTCCTTTTTAAATATACTCTTTCGATAGCCAAACTCCATCTCATCTGCACTCATGGCCATGATTGTTCCATTTGCAGCAACAACACGTACGCTTTTCACGATCTGTTTCATCTCACCACCATAGGCACCTGCATTCATCACAACTGCGCCGCCAATGGTGCCTGGAATACCGGAAGCAAATTCCATTCCGGACAAGCCAAGCTTCTGGGCTCTTGCTGCAATCGTAGAGAGCAGTGCACCGCTCTGGCAGACAATCTCAGTTCCATTCTCATTTATCTGACTCATGTTCTGGTATATCTGAACCACAATTCCTTGATAACCTTGATCACTGACCAACAGATTACTTCCGTTCCCCAAGATATAATAATCCCGTTCTGTTAAGTACAGATAGGAAAGAAGGGCAGATACTTCCTCTTCTGTCTCCGGCTTCACAAACAATTCTGCAGGGCCGCCGACACGAAACGTCGTATGACGGCTCATCGGCTCTCCATGCAGAATTCGTTCTTCCGGTATTATTTCGATCAAATGCTCATAAAAATATGGACTCATCTACAAATACCAAAACCCTTTTCTGTTTAATCTAATACCATTTTTGCAGAACCAAAGATACCTGCATCGTTACCAAGCGTAGCAAGACAGAACTTCGTATCACGGCTACCCGGAAATACATAAGGAGTATAATTCTTCTCAATATAGTCCAGCAGCACCGGACCTGCCTTAGAAACTCCTCCACCAATAACAAATGCCTCCGGATTACAAACACAGGCAATTCCGGACAGTGTCTTTCCAAGAATTTTGCCAAATTCCTCAGCGATCTCACCGGCAAGCTCGTCTCCAGCTTTTACTGCATCAAATACTGTCTTGGATGTAACCGGCTCTTTTCTTAGAACGCTTTCCTTGTTGGATGCTTCCAGCTTTCTGTTTGCCAGTCTTACGATTCCGGTTGCAGATGCATATTGTTCCAGGCAACCTTTATTACCACATCCACATATCTCTGTCTCATTATCATCTACATGAATATGTCCGATTTCACCACCGGCTCCGGTTGCTCCGGCCATAATCTTACCATTCACGATAATTCCGCCACCGACTCCGGTTCCCAGTGTAACAACAACAATACTCTTATAACCCTGTCCGCCACCCTTCCACATCTCTCCAAGGGCTGCAACATTTGCATCATTACCTGCTTTTACCGGCATTCCCAATAGCTTGGACAGCTCCTCTTCAACCGGGAATACTCCCCATCCAAGATTAACGCATTTACGCACAATACCTGCACCATCTACGGGTCCGGGTACACCAATTCCGGTTCCGATAACATCTGACACGTTCAAATTCTTCTCCTGCATTTTTGCCTTGATCGCATCTGCAATGTCGGGAAGAATGTGCTTACCATTCTCATCTGTATTTGTAGGAATCTCCCACTTGTCCAGCACAGCTCCTTCTGTGTCAAACAACCCCATCTTAATTGTTGTTCCTCCGACATCAATACCAAAACAATACTTACTCATTTTCTTCGTCCTCCCTCTTTTTGGATAAATTCGCCTGAACACGTTTGTATAATTCCTGGGCGGCATTATATCCCATTTTCTTTTGTCTGTAGTTAACAGCGGCTGTCTCGCAGATTACCGCAAGATTACGTCCCGGACGAATCGGAATGTTGTGACACACTATCTTATTACCTAAGTACTCAGTATATTCCTCCTCCAGTCCAAGTCTGTCATAATCCTTATCCTTATCCCAATCCTCCAGTCGAATAACCAGGTCAATGGATTGCGTATCTTTAACACTGGATACACCAAACAGCGTCTTGATATCTACAATACCAATTCCTCGTAACTCGATAAAGTGACGGGTAATATCCGGAGCGCTTCCAATCAATGTATCATCACTGACTTTTCGAATTTCAACCACATCATCTGTAACGAGACGATGTCCACGTTTAATCAACTCCAATGCTGCTTCACTCTTACCAATACCACTCTCACCGGTAATTAAAACACCTTCACCATATACATCTACAAGAACACCATGAATGGAAATACAGGGAGCAAGCTTTACATTCAGCCAACGAATAATCTCAGCCGAAAAAGCAGATGTAGCTTTGGAAGTCTTAAGAATGGGAACATGTTTTTCAATGGCAATTTTTAAAAAGGTACTGTCAGGCTCGAGGTCTCTACAATAAATAATACATGGAATATCATCGGTCAAAAGCTGACTATATATCTCCTGTCTGCGCTCCTCTTCCATCTGTTCCATGTAAGTATATTCTACAAAGCCTATAATCTGAACACGGGTTGTCTCAAAATGCTCAAAAAAACCGGCTAACTGCAACGCCGGACGATTAATGTCAGGCTGTATAATCTTAATATGATCAATATCGAGCTCCGGTGTCAAATTTACCAAATTCATCTTCTCAATTAATTTCGTTAACCCAACAGTCGCCATATATTCCTCATTTCTGCACCTACTGTGCCATTTAATCATTATTTGTTAATATTATCATAGAAAACAATTTCCATCAACTCAAAAGTCACTCATTTATCTTTCATTTATGAAAGTATTCATAGACTGCTTTTGCCGACAGCTCGGTCATTCCATCCACATTTCGAAGCTCCTCCACCGAAGCATCACGAACCTTCTCAATGCCGCCAAAGCTTCTCATAAGAGCTTTCCTTCTGGCCGGTCCTATACCTTCGATATCATCCAGAATCGATTTGACCTGAGCCTTTCCACGTAAGGATCTGTGGTACTCGATTGCAAAACGATGTGCTTCATCCTGAATCCTTGTAATCAATTTGAATCCTTCTGAGTGGGTGTCGATCGGCAATTCCACATTCTGATAGTAGAGACCACGTGTATTGTGATTATCATCCTTGACCATTCCGCAGACCGGAATAGATAAATGCAATTTCTCCAATACGCGAAGTGCTACATTTACCTGACCTCTTCCACCATCCATCATTAGAATATCAGGGAATTTCGTAAAACTTCCATACTCTTGGTCCATACAATTTTCCTTGAGCTTTTGCATTTCTTGCATACCATGTGTGAAGCGTCGTGTCAAAACCTCTTCCATGCTGGCATAATCATCCGGGCCCTGTACTGTACGTATCTTGAATTTTCGATAATCGCTGCGTCGTGGCTTTCCTTTCTCATATACAATCATAGAACCTACCGATTCAAATCCACTGATATTCGAGATATCAAAAGCCTCCATTCTCGATATCTGAGGTATCCCAAGCAGGTCTGCGATTTCTTGAACGGCACCAAGTGTCTTGGCCTCCTCGCGCTTGAGCTTTTCCTTATCCTGCGTTAGTACAAGCTCAGCGTTCTTTGCTGCCAATTCCACCAGCTTCTCTTTCATGCCTTTTTTCGGTACAGAAACGGTTACTTTGTTTCCTCGTTTATTTGAAAGCCATTCTTCAATTACCGAAATCTCTTCTATCTCTTCCTGAAGCATCAGCATCTTTGGAATGAAAGGCGTTCCTGCATAAAACTGTTTCACAAAGTCTCCTAGTATCTGAGCATTCGTCATTTCCGACACGTGTGTCATATGAAAATGCTCTCGTCCGATTAATTTTCCATCTCGTACAAAGAATACTTGAACAACACTATCATCATTTTCGGTAGCTAATGCCAGAATATCCTTATCCTCTCCATCACTATTTGTAATCTTCTGTTTTTGGGCTACTGCTTTGACACTGTTCAAAAGATCACGATATGTGATGGCTTCTTCAAATTCCATCTGTTCGGAAAGCTCCTGCATTTTCGCTTCCAGCATCTTAATAATCGGGGCATAATTTCCATTCAGAAAATCCATTGCTCCCGCTACGCACTCCTGATACTCTTCTTTTGTCACACAGCCCTGGCAAGGTGCTTGACATTTTTTTATATGAAAATTAAGGCAGGCACGATCCTTGCCAATATCCTCCGGCAAACGGCGATTACAGGTTCTCAGCTTATATATACTATTAATCAAATCTATGGTATCCTTCACACCCGTTCCTGACGTATAGGGGCCAAAATACTTCGCCTTGTCTTTCTTCATCGTATGAGAATACTGGATCCTCGGATACTCTTCCTGAATGGTAACGCGAATATAAGGATACGCCTTATCATCCTTTAACAT
Organism: uncultured Lachnospiraceae bacterium; assembly: GCA_964481705.1. Classification (GTDB taxonomy): domain Bacteria; phylum Bacillota; class Clostridia; order Lachnospirales; family Lachnospiraceae; genus CAYZUC01. The sequence continues at coordinate 14,805 of CAYZUC010000019.1, read as the reverse complement.
CGTATTGTACTTCGGCTGATGTTCCTTAATTAGATTACACTCCAATACCAGTGCTTCCAATTCCGAATCTGTCACAATATATTCAAAATGATCAATCAAAGAGACCATCTTCTGAATTTTGGCTGTTTTTTTTGTCACACGAAAATAAGAATGTACACGATTAAATAAGTTGATCGCTTTCCCAACATAAATAATAGCATCCTGTTTATCATGCATCAAATATACTCCCGGCTTCTTCGGAAGCTTCTTCAATTCCTCTTCAATATCAAACATACTCTCACTCCATTTTGAAACATGGGGGACGGGGCTTTTGTCCCATTTTTAGTAACGACTCCGATTGCCCCTCCATTTGCGTACGTCAATCGCACACATATATGTTCTTGCTTCTCTGTCTTGATTTTGGAGATTCGGCTGGCATTTTCTATGAACAACAATCAGGTGTTGGAATCTCCTGAGTTAGGTTACCCAAAATTACCTCCATTTGTGTACGACATCCGCTTAGACTTACGTAACGCATGTCAAATCCGCGATGTGTACAGGTAGAGCGACAATTCTGGCTGGTTTACATAAAAATGAAACAAAAGCCCCGTCCCCTCTGTACCATAGTATAACACAATTAGGGTAAAATAAAAATCTGCCTGGCTTAGCCAAGCAGATTTCTTTATACATTTTCGAATATCTTTATTTCATTTTTCATTGCATAGAACTCTTTATAAGGTTCAATACCATTGACCAGATACTGTACTGCAAGATGAAGTGCCTTGTAACCCTGTGTATATGGCTGTTGGCAAATTGTCGCCTTAACTCTTCCATCTGCAATCAGTGTTTGCATGGATTTTGTATAATCGCTTGCAATTACAGTGATATCTGACTCTCGTCCTAGTTCCGCTATGGCACGACAGATTCCATCCGCGCATGAAGTAGCAATATATATGGCATTAATCTCGGGATGCTTACGTAATACCGTAAGCGCCTTCTGATATGCCAGTTCTCCATCATCCTCAGTCTCAATCGTACTGACAATCTCGACATCCGGATAACGCAAATGGCAGATTTCTGTAAATCCTTCCGGTCTCTGAATATGACCAAGCACGTGTCTGGAACCAGTTGCAATAAGTACCTTAGCTTTGCCCCCGGTCACCAATCCCATCAACCCTCCAGCCGTCTCGCCACTCTTGCGATAATTACTGCCAACATGACACAATCGTTTCCCTGACTCAACATCCGTATTGATGGTAATAACTTCAATCCCTTTCTCATACAATCTTTCCATCTTGGTAATAACTCTTGGATCATTGATTGCATTTAGGATTAACAGATTAATCTCCGAGCTCATCTCTTCCATAAGTTTCAGTTGCTTTTCAACGTCATAGCCCTTTGCGGTACGTAAAAGAACATTCACACCATAGTCAGAAGCTTCACTCTCGGCTCTCTTTAGTCCTTCAATCACCTCATCAAAGAATTCGATTCCCTCTGAACATAAAAGAACACCGATCGTGAACTTCTTCTTTCTGGCAGCCAGAGCCTTTCCGGCTATGTTAGGTTTATAACCCATATCCGAAGCGACTCTGGTAATCAATGCTTCCGTATCAGGACTAACATTGCCTCGGTGATTCAACACGCGGTCAACCGTACCTCTGGATACTCCGCTTTTCTCAGCAATCTGTTTAATCGTAACAGCCAATCCTGTTTCCTCCTGCCCAAATCCGTCGTTTTATTCGAATGGATTCTCCGTGATATATCTTGCAGACTTCGGCTGATTGTATCCGATTTCCTCTACCGGTACACCGATATATTTGAATACTTCAAAAATTGCCTTTCCAAAATGTCCGAATGCAACAGCACCATGATGAGGGAAGTTCTTCTCAATCAATACATGACGGTAGAATCTGCCCATCTCAGGAATAGCAAATACACCGATTGCTCCAAAGGATTTTGTAGCAACAGGAAGTACTTCACCATTTGCAATGTATGCGCGAATCTGAGCATCTGCTGTAGACTGCAGACGGAAGAATGTGATATCTCCAGGAACAATATCTCCTTCCAAAGTTCCGTTGGTAACTTCAACCGGAAGACTTCTAGCCATAATCTTCTGATTCTTCATGCTGCAGAAGGATAACTTCTTAGAGCATGTGTTTCCACAATGGAATCCCATGAATGTATCCTTATGTGTATAATCAAATGTGCCCTCGATGGATTCTTTATACATATCAGCAGGTACGGAGTTGTTGATATCAAGTAAGGTAACAGCATCGTTACTTACACAAGTTCCGATGAACTCGCTTAAGCATCCGTAGATATCTACTTCACAGGAAACAGGGATTCCCATTCCTGTCAGACGGCTATTAACATAGCAAGGTACGAAACCAAACTGTGTCTGGAATGCAGGCCAGCATTTTCCAGCAATTGCAACATATTTACGATATCCCTTATGAGCCTCAACCCAATCAAGAAGTGTTAATTCATATTGCGCAAGCTTAACAAGAACTTCTGGCTTCTTATTACCAGCACCAAGCTCTTCTTCCATCTCTTTCACTTTAGCAGGGATTCTCTCATCACCTTCATGTTTGTTGAATGCTTCGAAAAGATCCAATTCGGAGTTCTCTTCAATCTCAACACCCAGATTGTAAAGCTGTTTGATAGGAGCGTTGCAAGCAAGGAAGTTCAAAGGACGAGGACCAAAGCTGATAATCTTCAGATCAGAAAGTCCAACGATAGCTCTTGCAACTGGTACAAACTCATTGATCATATCAGCACATTCTTCTGCTGTTCCTACAGGATACTCAGGAATATAAGCACGAATATTACGAAGCTTTAAGTTGTAGCTTGCATTTAACATACCGCAGTATGCATCGCCACGACCATCCGAAAGGTCATTCTGAGACTCCTCAGCAGCTGCAACAAACATAGCAGGTCCATCAAAGTGTTTTGCAAGTAATGTCTCGGAAATTTCAGGTCCAAAGTTTCCAAGGTAAACAACAATAGCGTTACATCCATTTTTCTTAACATCTTCTAATGCCTGTACCATATGGATTTCACTCTCAACGATACATACAGGGCACTCATAGATATCAACAGAATCATATTTTTTCTTATATGCTTCTACCAAAGCTTTTCTTCTGTTGACTGACAGTGACTCTGGGAAACAGTCACGGCTTACTGCTACGATACCGATTTTTACTTGTGGTAAATTGTTCATTTTCATTTCTCCTTTATTATGTTTTCCATTAGGCAAGCGGACTCAGCGAAGCGCTTATCTTAATTGCCTATATGTTACAGATTCTGGGGTGTCATCTCTATTACGGAATAACTATAATGAGAGATTCTCACCAATCAAACCAACGAATGCATTGTCTCCACATCCGCCATCCTTATGTGCAATCAGCCATTTGTTGCGAGCAGCAAGGAGCTTATCCTCTCCTTCGCTGTGTTTCTCCTGCAGAGGAAAATTCGTCTCTCTTGGAAGAACGACTGTTACACGGAATCCTGCTCCATCCACACCACAGGGTGCATAATGAAGTGTTGTTGCATAAATCTCAACAGCGATTCCCTTGGGAACCAAGAATGCTTCCATCATAGATGTCTCATAGGTAAAATCATCCTTCACATCCTGCTGCCATCCAAGCATCAGAATCATATCTGTTGCAGCTACATTAATCTCAGATGAACGATGGTATTCTACCGCATTCAGTAATTTATTATGTCCATTGCAATAACCAATCTGAACCGGCATCTCACCATAGACCTTTTTCTGAAATTCTCCGAATACCGGTAATGCCTCCAGCATTGCTACACTGGGTTCATAAACTACGCCATCCGGCAATGGTGTCTCCTGCATCTTTTCAATCAATTCCGTAACATCTGTATCCTTAAGAATACGTCCGTATTTGCGGAATGCAGGATCTGTGACTTTCTTTACTACCATGATTCCTATACCTCCTTTAAACGAGTAAAAACTTCTCCTTATGTGGTTCTCCGTGCTCGTGCACGTTTACTAACATATTACATGGTTATTCGCAGGTTGTCAATTGGTTTAAAAAGAAAATAATGAAATTTTCAAACAACTGTCGTATAATGAAATTAAATTCAGGAATTTTTGTTTGACCGGCTTAAAATCATTACAAATAACGCTATAAAGTACATATTGATTTCCAGTAAAGGAGGAACAAAAAATGCTTGCAACGTTAATACCGTTTTTTGATAAAGAAATGAAGGTTAGTGCCTATTCTTTATTTTCTCAAAGACAAAACAACCTGTTAAATCCTGCCTCTCAGGGCTTTGGCAGAAATGATGGTGCCGGACGGATCAATGGTCTCGAAATCATTCAAAGTATGGGGATGGATACACTTTCACCTGCTACCGATGTTTTCGTTCCAGTTGGTGGTATCGCGGTTTTTTCTGATATTGATGAACAATGCGGTGCGCAAAAGGATAATCTGGTTCTTCTCTTTGATAATAGCATCGAGAATAACGAGATGTACATAAAACGGCTGATCGAGCTAAAGCAATCCGGATATCGAATGGCCGCCATGAAGATTCCGATTGGAGAGTTTGAGCAAAAAAGGGAGTTTCTGAGACTCTTGGATTATATTCTCTTAGACTGTCAGAAAATTGACGTAACAAAAGCAAAGCTTTATTTCCGTCAGGTTTATCCCAATATTGATATCATCGTCGGTAATATTAATACACAGGAGGAATTTGATCAGTATAAGGATGACGACAGCTTCCTAATGTTTGAGGGCAAATTCTACCGACTTCCCGTAACGGCTGGAGTATCCGAAGTGGCCCCTATGAAAGCCAATTATTTGGAATTGCTTAAGATTGTAAACGACTCTGATTTTGAACTCACTAAGGCGGCTGACATTATTGGCCGTGATACCGCTCTTGTACTGGAGTTGATCAAAATGGTCAATCGTATGAGTGTAAATTCCGGCATCACTACCATTCGACACGCCGCAGCGATGCTTGGTCAAAAAGAGCTGAAGCGATGGATTAATACCGTCGTAACAAAAGAATTGTGTACAGACAAGCCAAATGAAGTAACAAGGATTTCTCTGCTTCGTGCAAAATTTGCAGAACTGCTTTCTCCCATGTATGAGTTGGGAGCAAAGTCCTCAGAATTGTTTTTAGTGGGGTTATTTTCTGTTCTCGATTTGATTCTTGATCTTCCAATGAATGAAGCACTGGAGAAGGTCAATGTCTCCAAACCCATTTTTCAAGCTCTGGTAGATGGGGAAGGAGAATTTGCACCCGTTCTAAACTTCATGTTCCTATATGAGAATGCAGATTGGCAGGAGGTATCACGTCAAATGATTATGCAGAATCTCAAGATGGACGAAGTATATGATGCCTATGCGGAAGCACTTCGCTGGTATCGTGATGTATTTTTCTCATAAATACGATAGCGCTCGTTAACCAAATAAGGGCAAAGCAAAAGACAACTACCGAAGTTCCCCTTTCATTGTAGTTGTCTTTTCTACTGGTGTGATTTACTGATATTATCTTTTTGCATTCCTATACTATCGTTCCATTTTAACTTCTTATCAATTGCACCTGCTATCACCGAGATAGCAGATACAACTGTTCCGTACATAAGAAGTTCCCCTAGAAAATCATTTCCCCAATACTTGTCCAAAAGTATGATTATTGTGATTATCCCCACAACCACTCTGCTCATTCTTTTGAAGTATTTCCTCTCATCCTCATCCATTCTCTTATTTTCGTTATCGAGCGGAGCAAGAATCAAAATTGCCGCAACCCCAACAAAATAACAAATCGATATGAGATAATTGGAAATCTTGTAGCTATAGATACGTAGTGTGACGAATACTGTCATGCAGGACAACAGATAGCAACCACTTCTTGTCTTAGCATGATATCCCCCAGCACTTTTTCTTAAGGGTATAAAGGCACATCCCATGCCTAATAATACACGAACCTCTCCCATTGCTGCCCCAATTACAGCATAAGAAGAATAGTGTAAAGCCTTAAGAAACAAGCACTCCATGCCAAAGTGGTAAACACTTCGGTCTTCTTTCGAAATGACTTTCAGACTGACCATACTATCCAAGATCTTATCCAGCATCGTCATATATTAAACTCCCCTGCTGTAGTATAACTACCTAATTCCTTGACTTCTTAAGTTTACCCGGGACCTTAGGCTGATATCCAATACAAATACAAGCGGAATTTGCCTCAGTCTCAGCAGTTCTTAACGCTATTTTTGAAACAACAAATAACGTCGCCTTCTTTACTTGCTGAATCATCATAAGTCTCGCCTCCTTCTCTAACTAATATTTACCACAGGGTTACTTTATTTTCAAGGGCTTTTGCACGAGAGACAGAAAATCTGCACGACAGACATATTTTTGGG
>CAYZUC010000019.1:6248-8332 GCA_964481705.1 uncultured Lachnospiraceae bacterium | reverse complement strand
GTGTGGACTGATTTTCAGATGTATCCACTTTCGATCATTTACCTTGGTACATGCCTCAATGGCATTGTCTAAAAGGTTGCCAAAAATCGTAGTGATATCAATAGGATCCAGAAAATCCAAATTCACATTCTCAATATCACATTGCAGCTCAATCCCCTGATGTCTGGCATTGTTGATTTTATCGTTTAACAAGATATTCAGAATTGGCTGCTTAACCAGCTGTTGGGGAATCAAAGGTTCCAGAATGGTATTAATCTCTCTCGTATAATTAACCGCTTCTTCCTTATTTTCTCCACGGTACAAGCCTTCAATCGCAGCAATATGTTTATTTACATCATGTAATACGCGAATGGATTCATCGTATTGTTTCTCTTGTATCTTGTAATACTCATATTGAATGGAGGCTTGCTGTTCGTATAATTCCAGCTTTGTTTTCAGCTGATTATTCTCTTCAATAAAATGAATGAAGTATAGAAAATAAAGATCCGCAAAAACAATCACTCCCATATTAAGAAGGAGCAGGAAATTTACCATTTCACCCCTCACTTTACCAACTACCTCAACGATTACCAGCATATTGATAAAACTGTAGCCTGCAATAATAAAGTGAAGAATGCCTTGTGTTTTGGTAAAACGTACTTTCTCCTTTTTTCCCCACAATCTGAGAATAAACACATAATAGAGCAGGAGAAGTACCAACATGGAAAATGTCATACTTAAGAAGCTCATCACATCCGCCTGTGGTGGTGATACTTTAAACAACTGTATCAGAAAATCCAGGAGAAAAACCCCTGCTGCTTCACAAACAGCAAAGACCAAAACCATAACTTCCGCTTCTACTACTCTTCGAAAGGGTCTTCCCTCATCATCCGAATAACAGAAAAATGCAACTAATGCATATGTAAAAATCCAACTCAAAATATTTAACAATGGATTTTGTAAAACGTTAATGAACATGAGAAACGCACTAACAGCACCTACCATAATAGGATGACTGATTTTCATCGTTTCCGATCTGGAATATCTGGAATCAAGAAACTGGAAACACACGACTGTAGTGACAAGACAGGATACAATAATTCCTATATAAAAAAGCAATTCGTTTTGCATGTTAAATCCCTCTCAGTATATATTCATTCAATTTGTTTCGAAATTCGCTGGCCTTCTTCTGAGAAAGCGGAAGAGTCTTTCCATTGCTCAAACAAATACTATCACCATTGATTTTAGACACATAAGCAAAATTCACAAGAAGACCTCTTCTGCAGGAATCGAACCCATACACACCCATCTTTTCTTCCAGAGATGCAAGCTTTTCCTGACATTCAAAAATCGCGTCTATCGTATGAATCCGAATCAGACGTTTTGCCTTCAGATACTCAAAGAAAATAATATCGGATATCGGTATCCTTTTTGCCTGCCATTCGAGCTTATCCTGTTCCATAATCTCTGTTATGTTTGAGAATTCCAAACTCATTCGATCATCATGGCTTGCACTTTTGACCAATTCATTCATCTGATCGATCAGTTCACTCTCTTTAATCGGTTTTGTAAGATAAGCAAAAGCATGTACCTGATTGACCGCAAGATTACAAAACTGTTCATAGCTTGTAATATAGATAATCTTTACAATGCTGTCCTTCTGGCGTAGTTTCATGCCTGTCTCGATCCCATTCAGCCGACCCATGGAAATATCAAGAAATGCAACATTAAACTTTTTCTTGGAATCCAATAGCGCCTCGCCATGATCAAAAACCTCAATTTCATAATCCTGCAAATAAAGACACATATACCTTTCAAGCATACCGCGAATGATTTCCAACTGCTCCTCTTCATCATCACAAATTGCAATTCTGAACATATTGTCCCCCCAGACTTTGTTCCTGTCAACTCATTGTAAGTTCTACTGTCCGGATTCTTCAGAACCCATTTCTTCTACGCGTACTTCTTTTGGTTCCTCTTCTGTGATTTCTTCTTTTAATTTCTCTTGTGTGATTTCTTCTTTTGCTTCCTCTTCTGTGATTTCTTCTTTTGCTTCTATTGCTTCTTTTGCTTGTTCTGCTTCTTCCGGTGTTACAGGTTCCTCT
>CAYZUC010000019.1:0-6148 GCA_964481705.1 uncultured Lachnospiraceae bacterium | reverse complement strand
CTTCCTCTGATTCCGCTTCTTTCATTCCGATTTCTTCTACTTCCGTCATCTCTGAATCAATGGATTTTGTATCTACTGTTTCTGACTTTTTTGGTACCTCCATCGGTTTTTTTGCTTCCTCAACCTTTTCCTTCGCTTCCTCTTCTTTTGTCTTCTCCTTTGGCTCCGGAATGCCCTTTTCCTTACGATAAATCTTCATAAACTCTTTTCCGGTAATCGTTTCCTTCTCGATCAGGAATTTTGCAAGCTTATCCATAAGCTTACGATTGTCTTTCAAAAGACGCTTAGCTTCTTTATAACTATCGCGCAAAATACGCATAACCTCTTTATCAATCTCTGCTTCTGTCACATCGGAGCAATTCAGGACACGACGTCTGTCAAGATATTGACTCTCAACCGATTCTAATCCTACCAGTCCAAATTTCTTGCTCATACCATACTGTGTCACCATGGACCTTGCAATATCCGTAGCCTTCTCAATATCATTGGAAGCACCTGTAGTAACTGTATCAAATACGATTTCCTCTGCAGCACGACCAGCAAGCGTAGATACCAGCATAGCACGAAGCTCTGCTTCTGTATTCAAATATTTCTCTTCTTCCGGAACGTGCATCACGTATCCGAGTGCTCCCATAGTTCTTGGAACAATGGTAATCTTTTGCACTGGTTCTGCATTCTTCTGAAGTGCACTCACCAAAGCATGACCAACCTCATGATAAGAAACAATCTTTCTCTCTTCGTTACTCATGATTCTGTCTTTCTTTTCTTTACCAACCAGTACTACCTCGACTGCTTCAAACAAATCCTTTTGTTCTACAACTTCACGTCCATCCTTGACTGCATTAATAGCAGCTTCGTTTACCATATTGGCAAGGTCAGAACCTACAGCACCACTTGTTGCAAGTGCTATTGCTTCCAAATCCACATCATCTTTCATTTTGACATCTTTGGAATGAACCTTGAGCGTCTCTACTCTTCCCTTGAGATCCGGCTTATCCACTATGATACGACGGTCAAAACGTCCCGGTCTTAAGAGAGCCTTATCCAGAATCTCAGGTCTGTTTGTTGCGGCAAGAATCAGAATACCCTTGGATGCATCAAATCCATCCATCTCCGAGAGCAATTGATTCAAGGTCTGTTCTCTCTCATCATTTCCACCACCATAACGACTGTCACGGCTCTTTCCAATAGCATCTACTTCATCAATAAAGATAATACAAGGCGCGTTCTTCTGTGCTTCCTTAAACAAATCACGGACACGGGAAGCTCCGACACCAACAAACATCTCCACAAAATCAGAACCTGCCAAAGAGAAAAACGGAACCTTAGCCTCACCTGCAACCGCCTTAGCCAATAGTGTCTTACCAGTTCCTGGAGGTCCTACCAGCAATGCTCCCTTGGGTAATTTCGCACCAATCTCAACATACTTTTTAGGATTATGCAGAAAATCGACAACCTCCTGTAAGGATTCTTTTGCCTCATCCTGTCCGGCAACATCCTTAAAAGTAACCCCAGTCTCCTTTTGTACATATACCTTTGCATTACTTTTTCCGACACCCATGACTCCGCCGCCGCCATTTTTTCCGACCATTCGAAACATAAACAGAATCAATAGTCCAAAGAGCAGCGCTGGCAGAATAATGTTAATGAAAAAAGCAAAGACATCACCCGTTTTATCTGGAATGACCTCTGTAAAATCTATTTTCGCCTTCAGCAGACGATCCGTAAGACCATCATCATTCATTTTACCGGTATGATATACCTTGGGAATGGTAGTAATCGTACCCTTTGCATTGATAAAAGAAGTTGATTTTGTTGCAGCTTCATAACCAACCGGATAAATGGTAATCTGATCGCTGTCTATCTTCACGCTCTCCACTTTACCATCTTCCACCATCTGAAGAAATTCATTGTAACTGATTTCCTCATTGGTCCCGCCTTCCAGCATACGACTCACAAGGCTCATCAAAATCCAGAACACAACTGTCGCTATCAGCATCACCAGTAGTGTCTGTCTGTTTTTGGGATTTTTCCCCGGTTCTCCATTTCTATTTGAATTGTTCGGATTGTTGTTTCCGTTCATCTGATTATTATCCATATATGCTCCCATCTGCGTCATTTTTGACCATTTCCTTCATTATAAATAGTGTCCAACTATAAATCAACCTATACTTTGTGAAGAAACTGTCAAAAATCGAAAATTTTTCTAAACTAGGAAAGATATATTTCTATGACCGTTCATCATCATGAAAGAAAAAGGATGGAGCAGGAACACCTGACTTCCATCCTTTTTCTGCTAACAAATTAATCTTCATATCCATTAGGATTCTGTGACTGCCATCTCCAGGAGTCGGCGCACATTTCCTTAATACCACGCGTAGCCTCCCAACCAAGTTCTTTCTTGGCTTTCTCAGCATTTGCATAGCAGGTTGCAATGTCTCCGGCACGACGTGGCTTGATAACATATGGGATCTTCTTTCCACTTGCTTCTTCCATATATTTTACGATATCAAGAACGCTGTAGCCCTTTCCGGTTCCAAGATTGCACAAGAATAATCCCGGCTTCGTTTTCAGCTTTTCGATTGCTTTTACGTGTCCAATTGCCAGATCAACGACATGGATGTAATCACGTACGCCGGTTCCGTCCGGTGTATCATAATCATTTCCAAATACGCTTAGTTCTTTTCTCTTTCCTACTGCCACCTGCGCAACAAACGGCATCAGATTATTCGGGATTCCATTTGGATTCTCGCCAATTTTTCCACTCTCATGAGCCCCAATGGGATTAAAGTAACGCAGGATGACGATATTCCATTCCGGATCTGCTTTTTGCATATCCATCAAAATCTGCTCCAGCATAGATTTTGTCCAGCCATAAGGATTTGTACACACGCCTTTCGGACATTCCTCTGTAATCGGCATTACTTCTGCATCACCATATACGGTAGCAGATGAAGAAAATACAAAATTCTTCGCTCCATGCTTTCTCATAACATCAAGCAGCGTCAAGGTTCCGCCAATATTGTTATTGTAATACTCCCATGGCTTTTCACAGGACTCTCCTACTGCTTTCAAGCTGGCAAAATTAATGCAGGAATCAATATCGGGTTCTGCCTGAAAGATAGCTTCGAGCTCATCACGATTACAAATATCTGCCTTGTAGAATTTCACTGGTTTACCGGTCAGCTCTTGCACCCTTTCCAGTGATTTCATACTGGAGTTGGACAGATTATCCATAACCACCAGATCATATCCTGCTTTCTGTAACTCAACGATTGTGTGACTTCCAATGTAACCTGCTCCACCTGTAATTAAAATTGACATATCATACTACTTCCTTTCTCTTCTTACTTCCACAAATACTCCGGATATAATCCTTTTTTCTTCAGCTCGGCTATTGATGCTACAACATAAGGCTTGTCCTCTTTATAGGTCACACCGAACCAACGATCCTCTGATGTCAGTACCTGAACAGTTGCTTTTTTCTCTTTTAATAATTCATCCACCACCATCGGAAGATAGCATTCTGATTTTAATGGATTGGCTGGTACTTCATCCTTCAGGAATTTCTTAAATGCAATCTCCAGTTCATCCATGATTTCCTCAGAGAATCCCCAAAGGTTCATCGAAACCGTTGCCATTGGTGAGATATCGACATAATCCGTGTCATTTTCTGTATAAGCAGCTCCGTCACCACGTTTCTCAATATGTGTGCGTTCTGTAATATCCACAAGATAACCTCGTTTGTCGATCTCACAAATTCCTCTCGATACATAACCATTCTCTGTCAGGGTTTTACCAAGCTGATATCCAACCATGGCAAAGCGATACTTTTCGCCGTCCCAGTGGGAAGTCAGGAAATCATACATGATCTCGAACGCTTCTTTTCCATAATAATCATCTGCATTAATGACTGCAAAGGGTCCGTTAATGACCTCCTTTGCACAAAGAATTGCGTGAGCAGTGCCCCATGGTTTTACTCTGTCCTCCGGTATGGAAAATCCCTCCGGAACATTTTTCAAATCTTGAAATACGTACTCCACTTTAATATGTTTTTTTACCACATCGCCAATACAGGTACGAAAATCCTCTTCATTTTCCTTTTTAATGATAAAGATTACTTTCTCAAATCCTGCACGAACTGCATCGTAAATCGAAAAATCAATAATCTTGTGTCCCTGTTCATCGACCGGGTCGATTTGTTTCAATCCGCCATAGCGGCTGCCCATTCCCGCTGCCATAATCACTAATACCGGTTTACTCATATTGTCCCTCATTTCCGCACTGTTCGTGCTAATTAAAATCCTTGGTATAATACCGTAACATTTGTTGCTTGAAAGATGGCAAATAATACGATTGCGAGCTTGATTCCAAGCCATACCAGCTTTACCGGATCTAACATCTTTTCAAATAATTGAGTCATATTTGCCTCCTTTATAATAACCCGATGACATCAAATCCCACAAAGGAAAATGTAATACAGATATACATCCATGTCACGCAGATTTCAACTACTTTTACGAACGGATTTTGCTGATACTTTTTGTAGCCTGCCTTGCCCAGCTTTTTCTTCAGAGTCTGTGTATAAATCATGGAAATGACAATACCGATTCCGGTCAAAATACCATATGCCAAATAATTCATGGTGGTCCCATGCCAGATACCTGCTATCGTAAAGTTCAGCAAAAGCGCCAGGTATTGTCCCAAACGAATATTTTTACTGCAGGGACCTGAAATTAATTTCTTAAACAGAGGAGAATATACATAATCACGTATCCATTCGGAAAGAGAAATGTGATGACGATTCCAAAACTCCACAACACTCCTCGACAAATACGGTTGGTTAAAGTTCTCTTTTACGGTAAAGCCGGACAACTTTGCCAATGAGATTACGATATCACAATACCCCGAAAAATTAAAGTAAATATACCATCCATTAAAGAATGCGAAAATCAGATACGCTCCGGCTATCTTGATTACACTGCCGCCATGATTACCAAGTCCCTCAAACCAGAAGGTCGCGTAATGCATAACAATCGCAGACAACACATAGACCTTCAGATATCCGTTCAGGGTACGATTCAGGCATCCATAGATTTCCTTCTTGGTCAGCGGCTCCTTAGCCGTATAAAAATCCGTCACATAATCTTCATACCGAAGTATCGGTCCTGCCAGAACCGTCCAGAAAGAAAGGAGGTAGTTCAGGTAGTCAACAAACGTGATTCTAACCTTACTATCGTGTAAATACTCATACTGCATAATAAAATCAATCTGGCGAAACAGGAAATAAGACAGACCCAAAATACGAAAAGTAAACACATAGGGTATGTGGAGTGTCTCATAAATCCAGTTGTATTGCATCAAATAGGTGAAGCATGCCAGCATCAAAATAAATAGCGGTGCCTTTTTACGGATTCCAAGCTTCACATACGCATAGGGAAGTAAAATCCAAAGTGCCGATACCACAAGCTGCTTCCATTCCCTCATGCTCCCCAGATACAGAAACAGATTCATCCCCAGGAAAAGATAATTACGATATTTAAAGTTGTTACGGAGGAGCAGCGGACCTATGAGCATAAATGCAACAAAGACAGGTGCTCCTACAGACAAATCAAACATAATGACCCCATTTCGATCAGGAGCTACTCTGAAAATTAGACTTACCCACTAACAATCAGATTGGCTTCCTTTCTATCAAGCTTTCTTTTTATCAATTAAGTCCATAAATTCTCCGACATTTTTCATTTTCATAACCTCAACGGTCGAAAAACGTACACCGAATTCTTTTTCCACTGCCACGATCAGCTGAACATGTGTCAGAGAATCCCACATATCTATATCATCTGCTGTAGTCTCTCTTGTAATTTCAATTTCATCATCATCAAATACATCCTGAAAAACTTCCTGTAATCTCTCTCTTGTATCCATGGTATTTCCCTTTCCGAATTACGAAGCTTCTACCGTAATCCATATCTGCTTCTTACTTTCCTTTGTTACATCATAATGAAAAATATTTTCCTTATCTGTCTTTTCAAATCCCAGCTTCGTGTAGAAATCCTTTACCATTGCATTCTTGGCGCTTGGTATGTATTCTCCGGTCAGATACTTACATCCCATACGGACTGCCTCCTCACATACCATGCGAAAT
>CAYZUC010000018.1:15800-41093 GCA_964481705.1 uncultured Lachnospiraceae bacterium | reverse complement strand
CTCATGACACTCCTTACAATCCATCAAAGGATCGGAGAAGCTTCCGATATGTCCGGATGCTACCCATGTCTGAGGATTCATAAGGATAGCACAGTCAACGCCGACATTGTATGGGCTCTCCATAACAAATTTCTGCCACCATGCTTTCTTAATATTATTCTTGAGCTCGACACCCAGGTTACCAAAATCCCATGTATTGGCAAGACCACCATAAATCTCAGATCCCGGATATACAAAACCTCTGTTTTTTGCAAGTGCTACAATCTTTTCCATTGTCTTTTCCATAGCTTTTCTCCATTTCTATTTGTATATGATATATGCAAGCTCTTCTCCTGCATTCACTTCCACAGTAGTATCGTTTACGGATATAACATTATCACTGGTATACAATATCTTCTTGGGAACCGTCAGCATCAAATCTCCCTCGAGAACGATTGCGTGATGCTTATCACCCTCCTGCAGCTCCTCATCATTGATAGTCTCGTGAGCCCCATCCGCACGCTTCATGGGCACTCCAAAATCAATACCGGAACCACGCAGCTCCTTCATCGTCCCAACATAGATTCTCTTACCATTAAAACTGCGAAAATCTCCGTCTGATGCATACGTTAGAATCATTTCAACCGTATTATCCTTTAATTCCAGCTTCTTCTGCTTGATCGCTTTGTCCGACCCTGCTATCTTATTATAATCGCCAATTTCCTTTTCTGCTTGTGCCTTCAGATCATCAAAGCTGTAGGTATTACTATCAAAAGCACTGGTAATCGTCTCCGTAATGTTTCCTTTTCCAGAAACCTCCAGGCATTGATCCTTTGTTATGCTTATGCCTCTATTCGAAAAATGCTTGGATACTTTCACAATTCCCAGAACGATTAGAGCTATCAGCGTTAAAATGGCGAGAACACACAGGACACGTAGTATGTAGGCCCATGCTCGACGTTTTTTCTGTTTTTTACTTCGCCTAGTCATTCTCTTTCCTCCTCTGTCCTGATATAGGACACCATTTAGCTATTATATCGAAAAGACAACTCTTTTTCAACCCAAATCCTTTAAAATTTCAAGGCTTTTGAAATGTCCGTTCAAAAAGAGCCTGCAATACTCCTTCGAGGCCATAATCAATTCATCCAGAACTACATCCGACACTTTGAAGGTGTACAGCTTTTCTATGGAAGACTGTTCCACATATTGAATCGTATAAACAGCATCCGGTGATAAGGGGAGTTTTTCCGGAATACCCGGGAACTCTCCATTGACGGCTATTGCTTTCATTTCATATACACAACGAATTAATCGCTTATCCAGGGACTGCGAGGTCAGTGCGCGCATGGATTGGTACAGGAGCTTTAGTAATTCCAGCTCATCATTATTTTCTCTTGCATAATAATCTGCCACTTCTAAAAAATACATCCCATAGCAGGCAGCTATGTAATCGCTCCTTAATTCATCAAAGTAATTGGATATAGAAGCTTCTATTAGATTATATGCACTCTTTCCTTCATATAGTTTAAACTCACCAAAAGAAAGAGGAGCACACACAGCCATAAATCGACTGTTTTGTCGTCTCGCCCCACGGGCAAAAACGGTGATTTTTCCTCTTTCTTTTGTAAGCACTACCATTCTTTTATCAAATTCGGCCAGGTTGCTCGTCTTGAGTACCATCCCTGTTACAAGAACGAAATCTCTCAATGCTTTCCGCTCCTAATCCGGAATTCATGTCCTTATATGCTTCATCAAGCTTTGGAATCATGTTTTCCTTATACGACAGATAATCCTCTATTCTGCCGGAATTACAAAAATTCTTCCAGTATTTTCTCTCGTTCATCTGCTTCCCCCTGTGCTTTGTCATGAATCAAACAATTAGTATTCACAGATAGGGTTTGCAAAATCACGTTTTCTTATTCTGTTTCTTTTGGATTATATCCGAAATTTTTCATGAGGAAATCGCTGTCTCTCCAATCCTTTTTTACCTTGACCCACAGCTGCAGATTCACGTGGGTATCCAGGAGCTCCTCGATTCCATAGCGAGCAGCTGAACCGATTTTTTTCAGCATTGCTCCCTTTTTTCCGATAATAATTCCCTTATGGGAATCCTTCTCACATATGATAATTGCTTCGATATCAACTACCTTACCACGTGTCTTCATGCTCTCGATAGAGACTGCTACACCATGCGGTATCTCATCATCCAGGCATCGGAGTGCCTGTTCCCGAATCAGTTCTGATACAATCTGACGTTCCGGCTGATCGGTTACCGTATCTTCGTCGTAGAAAGGCTGTCCATACGGCAACAGCTTGAATATTTCATCAATCAATTCCTGTTTCCCATCTCCCTTGAGAGCAGAAACAGGAATGATTGCTTCAAAATCATGAATCTTTCGGTAGGCATCAATAAACTTGAGTATTTCATCCTTTTTTACGGTATCAATTTTATTGATAACGAGAATAACCGGTGTATTACTCTTTTTCAGCTGTTCCACAATGTGCTGCTCGCCTGCACCGATAAAGGTACTTGGTTCTACCAGCCACAAAACAGCATCTACTTCACGTAAGGTACGTTCTGCTACATTTACCATGTAATCGCCCAGCTTATTCTTGGCTTTGTGAATCCCGGGAGTATCAACGAAAACAATCTGTCCGGCATCACAGGTATAGACTGTCTGAATCCGATTCCTTGTCGTTTGTGGTTTATTTGACGTAATCGCAATCTTCATACCGATAATCTGATTCATCAAAGTTGATTTGCCTACATTGGGTCTTCCAATAATAGTTACAAATCCTGATTTTGAGCTTGGGTTTTCCATTTATATCCTCTGCTTTCTTTTGCTTTTGCGCTATTTCTCTTCGGAACTGTTCTGCGCTTGTGCTGCCTTTCTTTCGGCTTCTTTTCTAGCAGCTTCGTCTCTTTCCTGCTGTCTCTTCTCGATACGTTCCCGTTCCTTTTTCTGCGCTATCTTACTGATCTTTTTATAAAGGAATAAGCCGATAGCTCCTATAATTGCAAATAATACCAGGTACGGTAAAAATACTACCAATGCAACCAGAAGATTTCTTAAGCCTTTTCCAATATTGACTGCACTATTCATAAATCCCTGTCTCATCTGTTCTCCCATTCCGGGCTCTACCTGAGGAGTCAAGGTTACTACTTCACTGATGTTAAGGTTCACGGTACTGAAATCTACTTGATTGTCATATGTACGAATCTGAGACGAATAGGATTCTATCTGATAACGGACATCAGTCAGTCTGCTTTCGATAGAGAGCATCTCTTCTACTGTGGACGCCTGCTCCATGAACTCCAGTAAACGTTTTTCTTCTGTCTCTAACGCCTTGATATGGCTCTCCGTATCTACATACTGGAGTGTCACATCATCTGTATTCTCTGTCTTACTGATAACATTTGATTTATCCGATACTTCACTTACAAATTCATCTAATTTATCCTTGGGAACTCGAATGGTATAACTTGCATAACGAGAAGAATTGAAGCCATAATCGTTATTCTTTCCAATATTAGAGTTCTCGACGTAGCCGCCACAGCTCTTTATACGTTTGTCAACATTCTGAATTAATGTGTCATAGTCTGCTGTCTCGACATCCATATTGACAATGCGAATCAGCTTACGGTTGGAAGCTACTGCATTTGCCTGACCACCTTCACCTGCAGTATTTGACGTCCCAGTATCCATGCTCTCTGCCTCAGCGGCTGCAGGTGCTTCCTCAGAATACACGTTATCGGTTGCCATATCAACGGCTTCCATGTTCTTTTCATACCTTGCTGTGTCTGTTGCTGCACTGCTTCCGCAGCCGGTTAAGAGGCAAACAGTAAGTACCGATGCCAAACCAATTAATCTTACCTTCTTCATAATGAATCCTCCCTTTTGCAATCATTTTGCATCTCCGGTATCTGTCCGGTAAAATACATACGATTGCAACCCCTTCTTTTTTTTGTTATGATAGCAGATTTTCTACGGAAATAAACAATCCCTCTTGCGCTTTTACTTTTTCTTCACCACCGATAACGCAGAGATTATTTTCCTCTGTGATTGCCTTTACATAGGGGGCCAGTTCCTGTATCTTTTTCTGGTCTGCTGCAAGGATCTCGTCTCGTTCCTTCTGGATGTCCTCAAAGCTGCAATTAGACAAATAAGCACTCAAGGAACGTGCACCTACCATCTTGGGTGTCAGCGGCACATCCAGGTCACTAATGGTTCCAATGATGAATTTTAACATATCACGGTCTTCCGCCTGAAAATCCTTTACATAGGTATATGCTTGCTTGTATATCTCAATCGTCTTTTCCAGATTCGGATCACGATAGGATACAAAATAGCTGTCCCCCAATCTGGAGAAGGAATTCATACAACCATAAGCACCACCCTTTACGCGGACATTATTCCATAGATAATCATACCCCATAATCACGCGGAGTACCTTCAAGGCACCATTATACTCCAGACCGGCTTTTCGGAAGTTACCGGCTACTGCTACATATTGTACCTGAGAAGAAGTCTTAAAGCCTTCATTCTTCTTCTGAACCGGAAGTGACAACTTCTTTTCCGGTGAATGACTGGTATTCAGCTTGCTGCACAGCTTTCCGGTAAGCACTTTTACCTGCTCAAAGGCTTCCTTACTTCCTGTAAAATCGACCATCATGCGATTCCTGCAATAGATTCTGTTACATAGCTCTTCCAGCTTTGCAATCAGTTGATCTGCACAGCTGTCAAAATTCTTTTCCATCTGATCAATAAAGCGGAAAAATCCGATTCCACTAATCATATCACTATAATAAGAGCCTTCTGATACATAGGACATAACGCGAAGTGCTGCCGTCGAGTGTCCTGCCGCCGGAAGTGCATTCTGCAGACGGGAACGTATCATGGAGATAATCTCCAGCAGACGTTTTTTGTCCGTAAACTTTGTCCTACAGATGATTTCCTGCATCATATCATAGGCAAATCCCATTTTGTCAAACAGAACCTTGGAGGATATCTCCATATAGGACTGGTATTCTTCCGGTTTAT
Source organism: uncultured Lachnospiraceae bacterium (assembly GCA_964481705.1). Lineage (GTDB taxonomy): Bacteria > Bacillota > Clostridia > Lachnospirales > Lachnospiraceae > CAYZUC01. The sequence goes on along the minus strand of CAYZUC010000018.1, from coordinate 36,072 downwards.
GAATATCACTGTAAAGAGATTGTGAACTGTTGATACCACCAGTCTTGCGATTGATTTCATTAAACAAATCTGCATAACTGAAATTCTCAGTATCCATCAGTCCCAGGACTGTCTTCAGCAATCCCAAATAGGGAATCTCTTCTTCTGTAATATCATTCACATGAAACAGCAATCTTACATAGCCGATTCCATTTGTAAATACTTCATGGTATAGGTAAGGAACACCCTCCACCTCTTCCAATTGATTCACCAGCGGGTCTGCCTTTTTCTCAATATCGCTGAGCTTCAAAAGAGGAATTGTCTCCAGCTCTTCCTGTGAGCTTGGTTCCTCCTGATATTTCTTAAGTGCAAGTGTATTCTGAACGATTTCTTCGAGTTCCTCATCCGTCAGGGATGCTTTATATTCTGCCAATTTTTCAGCAACGATTTCATCCTTCTTGGCAGTCAGACCGCGTTCTGGTTCTACAATAACGATAGAGGAATGAGGATTGTCCAAAAGGTACTTCTGGATCAATTCTTCAAAATAACCGGTATCAATATGGGAACGAATATAGGCAAAGGTCTCATTTGCTTCAATGTGGATGAATGGTTTTTCTTCATCATAGAGCCAGCTGTCATAGGACTGCAGACCATACATCAATCCCTTCGGATAAGCGCCAAAATCTGCTTCACGATACTTGAATTCAAAATAATTAACACCGGCTTCCAGAGATTTGCGGTCCAGTCCATTCTTTACCAGTCCTTCCAACACTTCATGAATGGTATCCAGGAATTCCTGTCTCTGCTCTATGTTAGCATTCTTTGCAATCACGGAAAAATAAGGCTGATAAATACCATTCTCATAGGTGCTCATGATATCCTTACCAATCTTCTTATCTAAGAGCGCTTGCTTTAATGGTGCTCCCGGTGCTCCTAATAAGGAATACTCCAATATCTGAAATGCTACATATAGTTCGCGGTTCAGACTGGTATCAACTACAGCATTATAAGACAAATAGGTATTGTCCTCCATCGGTTCCTCTTCGGTAACGGAGTAGGTTTTATGAATCTCGATTGTCTTGTCAAATGGTTTCTGGAGCGTAATCTCAGATGGAATCTCGGCCTGGTCAAAGGAGCTCAGGTACTCTTGGTCCAGCCACGTCAGCTTTTCAGCCATATCCATGTCGCCATATAAATAGATATAGCTGTTGGATGGATGATAATAACGCTTATGGAAATCAAGGAATGCTTCATACGTCAGATTCGGGATATCATCCGGATCTCCGCCGGATTCCAATGCATAGGTGGTATCCGGATAAAGAGAGTTATAAATCATGCGGTCCAGGACATCATCCGGTGAAGAAAAAGCCCCCTTCATCTCATTATACACTACTCCATTATAGGTAATATCAGCATCTTTGGATTCCAGCTCATAGTGCCAGCCTTCCTGCATAAAGATCTCTTTTCGCGAGAAGATATTTGGATAAAATACGGCGTCCATATAAACATGCATCAGATTCTGAAAATCCTGGTCATTACAGCTTGCTACCGGATATACCGTCTTGTCCGGATAGGTCATAGCGTTTAAAAAGGTATTCAGGGAACCCTTAACCAATTCTACAAATGGATCCTTAACGGGGAATGCTTTAGAACCGCATAAAACAGAGTGCTCCATAATATGCGGCACTCCTGTGCTGTCTGCCGGTGGTGTTCGAAATCCGATGCTGAACACCTTATTCTTATCATCGTTCTGCATACATACAACACGTGCTCCCGACTTTTTATGCTTCATAAGATATCCCTTGGAATTCAAATCCGGAATCTCTTTTTCCATTATTATTTCAAATTGTTTCAGGTCTTCTATTTTCATATTGTTCTCCATTCAAAAATATTTTCAACCTCTCAATAGTTCAAGGCGTTTTCCATCGAATCCATATTTTATACTACTTACTCTTCCTTCTTAGTCTTTACAATACCTTCGATAGCATCTCCAGTTAATTCCATGGCCTCCAGAATATCTTCAACTGGCAGATTCATTTCCTTTGCCACTTCCTCGGGAGTAACATCCTGTCGTAAGTCCTCCGACAGCTCTTTTGCTTTCTTGCTGATTTCTTCTATTTTTTCCAGATACTTTTGCTCAAATACCAACATCTCATTTCCATCTGAAATCGCGGCATCCATAGCATCCATAATCATTTTCCCCAGATGACCCATGACCTCTTCCGGTGTCTCTACACAGTTCAGAATTTCGATTCCAAGCATCAAACCAACATTTCCTTCACTGATTAAGTCTTCCAGGGTCACTCCCTGCCCGACATACAGCTTGGCAATGTCCACAACCTCCGGGAGATACATCTGAATCAATGCTTCACGACTTTTCTCATCACCCTTCATTGCTTCAATAACAATGCTTTTTTTCTCCTCTTCCGAGTGCTTTGGTAATTCTTTCAAGTCATCCAAATACATCTGCAAAAAAGAAATATCCTCTCGGTCAAGATTACACTCTTGCTCAGAGGATTCCTCATATATTCCTATCTTGATACCCATGGTAACCAGATATTCCGATATCATCCGAAACTCTTTCTCTTTTAACGTCATTGCACCAAAATTGTCTCGAATCTCATCTTCGGTAATATAGTTATGATTGCATCTGGCTGCACGCACAGTCTTTTCCAGATGCTCACGAAATAATTCCTCTTCCTTCATAAAACCCCGTTCCTGTGTCCTACTAGGCACATACTCTATAATCGTTACTTCTTCACATGCTCATGTGAAAACAAATGATACTGACAATACTCATAATTCCCTTCGCATTTGGAACAAAAACGGAATTCCAAATCATCACCATCCAGCTCGGTCCTGCCGCAAACCGCACATTTATGCTTGGTTACGGTACCCATTCCCTCTGGGCGCGTGGCCCTTCGGAATTCCTGTTTGCGGTGAACTTCTCTTGGTGATATCCGTTTCAGATTCCTGGTTGATAAGAAGAAAATCAAAAAGTTCAATAATGAAACAATAATCGTCATCTTGCCTGCCGCACGTAAGGTAAAAAAGTCCACTAGAATAAACACGGCATCCAAAATCGCCAGCCATTTGATTTTGACCGGTATAATAAAATAAAGCAACAGCTGCATATCCGGATAGCTTGCAGCAAATGCAAAAAATATGGATAGATTAATGTAATAGGTGGAAAATCCCATACTCATATATGCCGAGGCCACCTCTGGTGTGAGTGTGGAAAAATCAAACCAGCCTGTCAGACTGCCAACCAAATACAGCAGAAAAGCTCCAATAATCGTAAAGAAGATACCGGAAAAGATATACAGATTATACCGAAAATCTCCCCAGCTATGCTCCAACGTCCTGCCAAGAGAAAAATATAGCAATAACATAATAATCGTAAATATCCCGAGTTGCCCTGGTGGAATCAAAAGCCAGCTTACAATTCTCCAGATCTGAAAATGATATATAATCTGATAAGGATCCAACGTAAGATATCCCATTACATTAGGTGACACAAACGTCAAGCCATATCCTATGATATAAGTACCTATAATGATAAGCGTCAGGTTTGGTATTGCAAACCTTCCATACTTTCTCTCCCATTGATTGATGTTCATAATGCTCCTCGCTTTAATCGTTTTTAACAATCACAAGACACTCTTCCAGCACACCATTCGCCTCAACATAGATTCTCGCTTTTCCTGCCTTGCGTGCTGTAATATAGGCTGTACCTGAACCGGTAAACTTCGTTGCATTGTTGTTTGCATTGGAATCACATCGTTCGATTTCCACAACATCCGGGTTCGATGAAGCCCATTCCAGACTTCTTGTGTAATCCGCTCCCTCTATATTAACGGTCAATGTCTGCGATGTCAATGCGTCACTTTTCAAATGAATCACCAGCCTCTTTGCATCGAGCTCTGTTCTGGTATCCAGTACCGTAACATTGCAGCTGCTGTCTACACCATTTGCAGTAGCTATGATTTCTGCCTCACCATAACTCTTACCCTCCAGTACGCCCTTGGAATTGACGGTTACAACATCTTTCGCTGTACTGGTCCATTTCACCTTAGGACTCTTGCCTACGACCTTTGCATTCAAATGATATCTGTTGTCTCCCTTGGAATTCATAAAGATTCCCTTAGAAATATCATATTCGCTATCTTCGGCACTCTTAATCGTAACTTCACTGTCTAATACATGTACGATACATGTTGCAGGAACACCATTGCAGGTAGCTGTGATGATAGCAGTACCTCTGCTGAGAGCAGTAACAACTCCCTTTTCATCTACATAAGCATATTCATCATGATCGGAAGCCCATTCTACCTTTTTATTTATTCCGGTTGTTTTTGCTTTCAGTTTCTTGGTATCTACGTTGCTTCCACCTACATACATGGTAAGTGTTGTATAATTTAATTTTGTCGTTACTGGTTTCACGGTAACGGTACATGACCTTTTGATGCCATTACAGGTCGCAGTAATCTTGGCTTTTCCAGAACGCAACGCTGTAATCTTAATTGTATCACCTGTAGTGAGTCCGGTCTTTTTGTCCGGAGCCGGTATTGCAACCACCCTCGGATTGGAACTCTTCCATACTACTTCCTCTTCTGCTCCCTGATGGGTCGCTGAGAGTTCTGCCGTAAGGTTCTCTTCGTCTCCCTTATTATTGAGAACCAGCTTTGTATGGTCTAGTTTTAAAGAAGCCTTCACTACCGTTACATTTACAGTCGCTTCTCGATAAGTGCCTTTTTCTTTGCTGCCTGCCATTGCCGTAATGGTGGTGGTACCAAGTCCTCTTGCGGTCACCCTTCCTTTCTTATTAACTGTAGCCACTCTGCCTGATCCAGATTTATAAGTAATCGCACGAAGGGGAACGGAGGAAGCATTCAAATACTTACTCCGATTATTTCCATTTTTATTCAAAACAATACTCTCGTATGGAATAACTACTTTTGTCTCGACCACTTCCACCGATGATGTAGCATACGCACCATTTGTGGTACAGATTGCTCGAATCAAGGTGCTTCCTGTTTTGGTCCCCGATTTTACAAGACCGGTGTTTGCGTCTACTGTTGCGATATCCGGATCCATACTTTTCCATATAACAGACGCGTTCTCAGGATTCTGCGTAATAGCAGTCAATTGCTCTTCTGTAATACCTACATCATAAATCGTAATGGACGGCTTATCAATGTTTACAATCGTTGACGGAAGAGAACCTGCAACAAATGTAGGTTTTGTTCCAACAAGCCGGTAAGTAATGTATTGATCAATATAGGAACCGCTCTGTCCATAGATAAGCAGCGTTCTGCCATATCCTTGGAAGGGATTTCCGGTAATTGCTGTTACGGTATCCGGAATATACATACTCGTTAAGAGATTACATGCCTGAAAAGCGCAATCTCCAAGACTTCGAACACCACGTTTCAAAGGTATGACTGTAAAACCACAATTGCGAAACGCTCGATTTCCAATGGTGTCGAGATTTGTTAGATCATCAAAGTTTAATTCAATCAGTCGATGGCAATTTTCAAACGCACCGTCTGAAATAGTGACCAAATGCGTAGGGAGTGTTGCATCATTCAGACTGGAACAGTCACGGAACGCACCTTCTCCAATCACACTTAGACCATCACTGTCGTATAAGTCCAGTCTTGTAAGAGAAGTATTGCCGCGAAAAGCTTCTTGTCCTATCGTGCTCACATTTGTCTGTAGGAAATCAATCGTTTCCAACGCAGAATTGTAGGCAAAGGCTCTATCAAGAAGCGCAAGGCTTGTCAGATTGGTAATCTCCAGCGTCTTGATTCCGGAACAATTCTGGAAGGCATCCTTACCAATGGTTACATCTCCACCACGTGCAGTAGACTTTGTTCCATAGATTTTGACGGTCTGTATCGATCGGTCGCGGTAGAAGGCTTTCTCTCCCACATTAAGATTATGATCTGCCATGATGGTGACACTGGTAAGTCTGGAGCACTGCGTGAAGGCTTCTTCACCAACGCTTCGAATTGATGTAGGAAGCGTAAGATTAGTAATCTTGGTATTCATGAAAGCCCGTTTTCCGATTGTTTGAATCCCATCACTTGTGCTGTCTCTTACCGGGTCTTCAAATTCAACTGCCTTTAATTCTGTACTTCCGGCAAATGCATCATCATCAATTCCGGTCACACTATGGGGTATCTTTATCTCCTTTAGGTAAATGCAGTTACGAACATCATGAATAACCTGACAGCCGGAAACTACCTGATACGTTCCACTCGAATGTCCGGTATCTCCTGGGATTCTCTCTCCCTTTGGATAATAAAGCAGACGATTCATAACGCCCTGATCGACTCCATACAGGACTCCTTTATCCGAACCATAACGGATAAAATCATCATCATCCTCGACTCCATTCGGAATAATATCAATCGCTACCAGATTCTTGCAGCCTGCAAAAGCGGCTGTCTCATTGGACTCCAAGTCTGATATATGACCGATAGACTGTATGGTATCGTAGATCTCGACAATTTTCAGATGATAGGCTCCTCGGAAGGCATTCTGTGGTAAATAGCTGAGGGAAGACACCGTACGATACGCAACGTCTGTCCTTCCTACCGGATAATAAAGAAGCTGTTCCATGTAATAGGACTGACTTCTCGGATCGTATGCCATACGGTACAACACACCGTCAATGCTGGCTATCTTGTGATTTCCGCCTTCTATATAGATATTTTGCAATAAATCTGCATTCGTATCCTTGCGGTAATCGTCCTCATCCGGGACAATTCGAAAGGCATTCGGATCAATATTGGCCATACTCACAGAAAAACGCACGGAAGTAATATAGGGATTGGCTAATACGCCAGATGATACTGTCGTATAGAACTCTTTTGTCGTTGGTCTTGTTGTTGAATCTGTTACCACAAAGTTAGGGATTACAATATCGGTAAATTCACCGGTATAACGAAAGCCGGTAAGTACTCTTCCACCATGTCCGTCACTCGTGTGGGTATAATCCGCTTCATCATAAATTGCCACTGGATGATAGCCACAATCCACTGCAAATCTCCATGCGCGTGTATTTCTTCCACAAAAGATTTTGAAATTATTCTTCTCTGCCTGTGTAATATTTGGTCCAAAAATGTTCTCAAAGTTACCCGTCACGTTCGTGTCATCTGAAACATCCGGCTGCAAATCGGGAAAACCACTATAGATATAGACATTACGCAATGCTCGGTTATCCGACATGGTATGGGTACCAACTGCATATATCGAACTCGGGAATTTTAAGGTCTTCAGATTCTGACAGTCATAGAGGGCATAATCATCAAATTCCGTAATGGATGTAGGAATCTCATAAGTATTATCCTCTAATGCGTCTGTATTCGCAGATGGAAATACCACCATACGATTGCCAATGTGCTCTTCTGCTCTTGCATCGTAACTAAATAGAATGCCATCCTTTGCAACAAAATGACGATTCTTGGAGTCTACGGTAATCGATTCCAGTCGATTCATTCCATAGAAAGTAGCTCCACTCAGCATGGAGACCGATTCAGACAGATTCAAGGAATCCATAATCGTATCCTGAAATACGAATTTTCCAAGTGTCTGACCACCATTCGTTTTCTTATTGATCTTAACCGTCCGAAGAGATACGCACCCCTTGAAGGCTTCATCTCCAACCGACTCGAGTGTTGTATCAAAGACTTGTGCCTTTTCCAGCTTAGGGCAATTCAAGAATGCCTGCTTTCCTATCTTTTTTACATAAGTATTATCATAACTAATTACTTTCTTTAAATTGACGCAGTTCTGGAATGCCCGCTCTCCAATGATAAAGCCTTCCGAATACTCATGTTTCATTACATAGTTGTCATACGCATACTTCGGTGGACAATAGACTACTGTCTTATCTCCGGTATGCGCGTTATTGTTCAAATCAATCAACACACCAAAGGAACGTTCTCCGGTCGTTGAATTATCCATGTTCTTACCGTCATAGTATCTCCCATAGGTAGTCTCATCCGGACGTCTGTCTATCTCAATATGCTTGAGTTCCTCACAGTCTTCGAAAAAATCAACTGTAATATCTGTTACAATCGTATTAGGGATATAGATGATCTGCTTCGAAATATCGCCGTCAAAACAATCCTCGTCAATGGAATCAACTGTATATCTTGTACCAATATATTTCTCGGGGTCGCTTTTCAAAAATCCATTTTCACTTACCTCGCCACCTTCGGTAAAATCATAGACTCTTTCTTCTCCCTCTTCTCCATTCAGATTCGATACAATCAGAGTCCTCGGAACCATAACAGAATTGTCAACATTCTTTCTGTTATGATAACAGGTAATCATGGTGGCTGTCTTTTCCGCCTCATTAATGGAACAGGTACCAATGATATTATCGGTATTGCCAAATACGCTGCTTGAATATACTTCTCTTTCTCCGGATGCAAGTCCGACCCTCTCTTCTCGAGATGATGGATTGCTCTCTCTTTCTTCTCCTGTGATGATCTCTTCTATGACACTATCTTCCTGTATATCGTTCTCGTCATCCTTATTCCTCTGCCCATCCAGAAACTCATCCTCTGTAATTATGGTCTCCCTCTCGGCCGCATTTATTTTAAGTGAAACATCTCCCATTGGTATCATGGATGTCACCATACTTGCTACTAACAAAAATGTTATTGTCTTGCTGAGTCGATTCCTCGTCATGTCAAACCTCCAATAGGTAACTTTTGTCAAATCCATTTGTAAAGAACTTCGACGTAATCGTATAATCTGATTTTATCACATTTTATCCTAAAATGCTCTTATTTTCTCATTTACAATTACCTACAACACAGAATGTATATCGGATTTTTTCTCTGTTTCCATAATACCTATTAAGTATTGCAGAAAATTTCTTAGCAGAAATCCTTCCATGTAAATGCATTTTGCGGATTGCACATTTTTTTTGTGTGTCGTATAATGTACCTTGACTTTATATATTCCAGAAAAAAGTCGAAAGGAATAGATTTATGAACGATAAATTATACACTTTGGGAATTGATATTGGGTCTACTACCGTTAAAATAGCAATTCTTGATGAAGAACATCATATATTGTTTTCCGATTATGAGAGACATTACGCAAATATCCGAGAGACTCTGCACGGTTTATTGGATAAATCTTTTATTGAGCTCGGCGATATTCAGATTGCACCCATGATTACCGGTTCCGGCGGACTCACCCTTGCCAATCACCTGGAAGTTCCTTTTGTGCAGGAGGTAATTGCAGTATCCACTGCCCTTCAGGATTATGCTCCTCAGACTGATGTGGCAATCGAGCTTGGTGGTGAGGATGCGAAAATCATCTATTTTGAAGGCGGTAATGTCGAACAGCGTATGAATGGAATTTGTGCAGGCGGTACCGGCTCTTTTATTGACCAGATGGCCACGCTGTTACAGACAGATGCCCCTGGTCTGAATGAATATGCCAAGGAGTATAAATCACTCTATACCATTGCTGCCAGATGCGGAGTCTTTGCAAAGTCCGACATCCAGCCGCTGATTAATGAGGGCGCAACCAAAGAAGATCTTTCAGCCTCTATTTTCCAGGCTGTTGTAAATCAAACCATTTCCGGTCTTGCCTGTGGAAAGCCAATCCGTGGACATGTGGCTTTTTTAGGCGGTCCTTTGCATTTCCTGTCTGAGTTAAAGACTGCGTTTATACGTACTTTGAATTTGGATGCAGAGCATACGATCATCCCTGAGAATTCACATTTATTTGCTGCCATAGGGTCTGCTTTGAATTACAAAGAGAATGTAACCACTTCCCTTAGCAGCATGGTAGAAAAGCTTTCCCGTGATATTAAGATGGAATTTGAAGTAGCCCGAATGGAGCCGTTATTTTTCTCCGAACAGGCCTTCCATCAATTCGAAAAACGTCACGCAAAGCACAAGGTTAAAACCGGAGATATTGCGACCTATCATGGCGATTGTTTCCTTGGAATTGACGCCGGTTCTACCACTACAAAGGTAGCTCTCGTAAGTGATAAGGGCGATTTGCTGTATTCTTTTTATGATAATAATAACGGAAGCCCTCTGGCCACAACACTTCGTTCCATTAAGGAGATTTATTCTTTATTGCCGGAGGATGTTCATATTGTACACTCCTGCTCTACCGGTTACGGGGAGGCGTTAATAAAGGCTGCTCTCATGCTGGATGAGGGTGAGGTCGAGACGGTGGCTCATTACTACGCTGCTGCTTTCTTTGAGCCTCAGGTGGACTGTATCCTCGACATTGGTGGACAGGACATGAAATGTATCAAGATCAAGAACAAGACAGTTGACAGTGTTCAGCTAAACGAAGCCTGTTCTTCCGGCTGTGGTTCTTTTATCGAGACGTTTGCCAAGTCATTGAATTATGATGTAAAGGATTTTGCTCAAGAGGCACTTTTTGCCGAGCATCCCATTGACCTTGGTACCCGATGCACTGTTTTCATGAATTCAAAAGTTAAGCAAGCTCAGAAGGAGGGCGCTTCTGTTTCTGATATTTCTGCCGGTCTTGCTTATTCTGTCATAAAGAATGCTTTATTTAAAGTAATTAAGGTATCTGATGCTTCTGAGCTTGGTTCTCGAATCGTTGTTCTCCGAAGCTTTGAGAAAATCGCAGGCTGCGAAGCAATCCGACCAGATATTGCAGGTATTATGGGCGCTTTTGGAGCTGCTCTGGTTGCAAGAGAACGTTATGTGAAGGGCACTTCATCTACTATGCTCTCCATTGAGAAGATTAATGCCTTAGAATTCACCACCTCTATGGCAAAATGTAAAGGTTGTCTCAATAACTGTCGACTTACCATCAACCGTTTTACCGGCGGGCGTCAGTATATCTCCGGCAATCGTTGTGAAAAGGGACTTGGAAAAGAGAAGAATGCAAATAATATTCCAAATCTGTTTGAATATAAAGCAAAGAGATTCTTTGAATATGAACCGCTTCCATCAGATGAGGCAGTTCGTGGAAAAATCGGAATTCCTCGTGTTCTCAATATTTATGAGAATTATCCATTCTGGTACACCTTCTTTACTGCTTTAAAATATCAGGTAGTGCTTTCTCCTACCTCCACACATAAGATTTATGAGCTGGGAATTGAATCCATCCCCAGTGAATCCGAATGCTATCCGGCAAAGCTGGCACATGGTCATATCGCCTGGCTGATCAAGCAGAAGGTTCCCACTATCTTCTATCCCTCCCTGTTTTATGAGAGGAAGGAATTCCCGGATTCCAACAATCATTACAATTGTCCTATTGTTACCTCTTACCCTGAGAATATCCGTAATAATATGGACGAAATCAGTTCCGGAGAGGTTGATTTCCGCAATCCTTTCCTTTCCTTCGAGAGCACAGAAACCATCTATGCTCCACTGATTGAATGCTTCCCGGAGATTCCAGCCGAAGAAATTATTTTTGCAGTGAATCACGCTTGGGAGGAATTGGCTGCCGCCCACGAAGATATGCACAAAAAGGGTGAGGAAGTACTAAAATGGATGGAAGAAAATCATCAACGCGGAATCGTACTGGCCGGTCGTCCCTACCATATAGATGCCGAGATTAATCATGGCATTCCTGAGCTTATCAATTCCTATGACATTGCTGTATTGACAGAGGACTCGGTATCTCATCTTACTCCGGTAGAACGTCCATTGATTGTTTCCGACCAGTGGATGTATCATTCCAGACTCTATGCCGCGGCTAATTTTGTTAAAACCCGCGATGATCTGGACCTGATTCAGTTGAATTCCTTTGGTTGTGGTCTGGATGCGGTTACTACTGACCAGGTGAGTGATATTCTCACACATTCCGGCAAGATTTATACTTGTCTCAAAATTGATGAAGTAAATAACCTGGGAGCAGCAAGGATTCGTATTCGTTCCTTGTTATCTGCAATTCGTGTAAAAGAAAAGAATCCTGACAAAAGAGAAATTGTATCTTCTGCTTTTCATAGAGAAGTATTCACGGAAGAAATGCGTAAGGACTATACCATTTTGTGTCCGCAAATGTCACCGATACACTTTGACTTGATTGAACCAGCCTTTAACCACGCGGGCTATCATGTAGTCGTACTTCCCAACGATAATAAAGAGGCAGTTGACGTCGGACTTAAATACGTTAACAACGATGCCTGCTATCCTTCTTTAATGGTAATCGGGCAGGTTATGGAGGCTCTTTTATCCGGAAAATACGATTTGTCAAAAACTGCTGTTATCATGTCGCAGACCGGCGGTGGCTGCCGTGCTACCAACTATATTGGATTTATCCGTCGTGCCTTGGAGAAGGCAGGAATGTCTCAGATTCCGGTAATCTCATTGAATCTTGGTAATATCGAGACAAATCCTGGCTTTAAGATTGATTTAAATCTTCTCAAGCGCGGACTGTATGGTGTCGAATTTGGCGATTTGTTTATGCGTTGTCTTTACCGTATGCGACCTTATGAAGAAGTTCCAGGTTCTGCAAATGCTCTGCATAAACGTCTAGCAAAGGAATGTAAGGACTTTGTATCCAGCGCACGTCCCAGCTTTACCGGTTACTTGAAGTTATGTAAGAAAATCATTCGCGAGTTCGATGCACTTCCTATTGTGGAAGTAGAGAAACCTCGTGTTGGCGTTGTTGGTGAGATTCTTGTTAAGTTCTTACCCGCCGCAAATAATTACCTGGTTGATTTATTGGAGCAGGAGGGAGCAGAGGCTGTTGTACCTGACTTGATTGATTTCCTTCTGTACTGCTTCTATAACCAGATTTACAAAGCCGAGCATCTGGGAACCTCCAAGCAAGCCGCCTTTAAATCAAAGCTTGGCATCTGGGCTATTGAGAAATTCCGTAGCATTCCTGCCAAGGAACTACAAAAAAGCAAGCATTTCGATCCACCTGCAAGTATTTATGACACTGCTAAGAATGCAGCCGATATCGTATCCATCGGTAATCAGACGGGTGAGGGATGGTTCTTAACCGGCGAGATGCTGGAGCTGATCCACAGTGGAGCTCCCAATATCGTATGTTGTCAGCCATTTGCCTGTCTCCCTAACCATATTGTAGGTAAGGGTGTTATTAAGGCCTTAAGGCATCAATATCCCAGTGCTAATATTGTTGCTATTGATTACGATCCCGGCGCCAGTGAAGTAAATCAGCTTAACCGTATCAAACTAATGCTTTCAGCAGCACATAAGAATCTAAAAAAATAAGTGAAACATAGGGGACGGGGCTTGTTGTTTCAAAATCGTATGATTTTGAAACAACAAGCCCCGTCCCCAACGTTTCACTTTAATGCAACAGCTTCATATAAATCATCGCATTATCGTAATTATAATCTCCAATCTCCTCCTGTATCTTCTCGATACAATATTCAATCTGAGCATTATAAGAATGTTCATTAATTTCTTTGAGTATCTCCTCTGCCCCAATAGAATCCATATCATCTATGGCCGCCTGAAGTCGTTTCTTGAGAGAATCCTCAACCTCATTTCGATAAGGCTCCAGTTTATCACCTACAGATTTACATTCGGAATTAATCTGATACAAATAATCCCCAATATACTTGATTACCTTGGGAAATTCGACTAGAAATTGGGGTAATGTCTCATCGATCTGAAGAATATCGTCCGCTTTTCCTGCAAGCTCTAATGTCTTAGCCATCTCTGAGACCTCTGTTGCACCAATTGCTGCGCTCGCACTCTTCATGGCATGTGCATACGTAGCAAAGAGGTGATAATCCCCCTGTCGATAAGCTGCTTTCAAATCCTCAATTCTCTCCTGCATATCCTGATGATAAGATGCAAGAATCGTTTGATAGCTTTTTAAGTTTTTTCCTGCGTATAGCATTCCGATATCTGTGTGAATACCTTCAATAAAATTTTCCAAGATGTTCTCCTCAAATTACTTGACTAATGCTGTTATTTTTGCTATCTCCTGTCTGGATAATTCTACTGCCGGTTTCAAATAGCCGCTCCGATACATCAGCTCTGCATAAAACTCAACCGACTCCATTTTATAGTAAGCAAGTGCAAGTGTCTTATCATAGGTCAACACACCATGATTCGCCAATAGAATTGCATTATAATCCTTTACATATCCTTTAATACTCTCAGGTACTTCATCCGTCGACGGTGCCGCAAAGGGAGCAACCGGTACCTTACCCAGAAACATAACTGCTTCTGCTGTAATCGGCGCATCCAGAGGTTGTCTTGCTACCGCAAAGCAGGTCGAATACACAGGATGCGAGTGAAGCACTGCACGCACATCCGGACGTTCACGATACACCAGGATATGCATCTTTACCTCTGATGATGGCAGATAGCCATTTGATTCAATTACATTGCCCTCTTCATCCAGCACACACATCATCTCTGGTGTCAAATCGCCTTTTGAAATTCTCGTAGGTGTACATAGTATCTGATGATTGGGTAACCGGATCGAAATATTACCATCATTTGCAGCTACCATATTCCTGGCATACATTTTCCTTCCAAACTCACAAATCTCACGTCTCCATTGCTCTGTCATAGGCATCCCTCCCCTTAGAATAACTTCATCTGTTTGTACATTTCTACCTTGTGCATCTGACCGGGCAGCGACCGGCGGTCTCTTTCCACAAAAATTAGATAGTAGAATCACTTGAGTTTTATAGACTGCCCAAGCTTTGCTCGGGGTTTGTGTCCGTAGCCGGCTTCGACTGACAAGCACCTGTGTGCGACCTATCGCACACATTCAGAGAACTTGGCTTCTGCCCTACTAATGGGGCCGCTTAGCGATTATGATTAACAGACTTCGGGCAATAACTCGCTTCAACTTTACTGGTAACGAAAGACTGTGAGCTCAGACAGTTTGCCCGAAGCCTGACCTATCGCACACTGCCCCATAAGTAGGGCGACGAAGCAGTTCATTCATGTGTGAGATAGGCATACACAAGTGCCTTGTCTGTCGAACCTGCTACGGATATAAATAATCGAGCGAGCAAAGTGGGCAGTCAAAAAACTCGTGATTCCGATATCTTTGTGGAAAGAGACTGCCGGACGCTGCCCGGTCAAATGCACAAGGTAGAAATATACAACTACTACTTTTATTATAACTAATGTGGAACGATTCTTCAACCGAAAGAAATTATCTATATAACAAAAATCAGGGTAGCAAAGGAATCTTCCTTACTACCCTGTAAACAACCGTTCATAACTGATACAAATATTCAAATGGGTCGATCAACAACTAACACTAGAATAATTTACTTCGTCTGAAACTTTGTTTATTCGTGTTAACTATGCGTTGCAAACGTTAACTGCTTTCAGCTTCTTGCTGTCCTTAGGATCCTGCTCTGTCTCAAAAGTAACCTTCTGGCCATCTTCAAGAGTCTTGAATCCGTCTGACATGATTGCTGAGAAATGTACGAATACATCTTCTCCTGTAGCTTCATCTGTGATAAAGCCGTATCCCTTCTGTGAGTTAAACCATTTTACTGTACCTGTATTCATAACACGTACCTCCATTTTTTATTTGTATCAATCGATTCTACATATAAAAAAGCCGACATCAATGTAAATCAAGAAAAGAAAGACTTACACCGCAGGCCGACTTTAGAATTCAAATTGATTACTCTTGAACAATATCACACTGGAATAATTATGTCAACACTTTTTCACATTTTTCTAATCATTTTCTGATGTAATATTTTATGCCAAGGATTCTGCACGCTTTAATGCATCATCAATATGAGCACAGAAATTATCCTTTCCAACCATTTCGTCAAATCCGGACTTGACCATAATCGACATGGGTTGTTCATTCACATGAGATAAAACAAGCGTAATCTTCTTCTTCTCACATTTTCCGCGAAGTATCATCAGATTATGCATAGCAGTTGCATCCAATGCTGGAACGCTGCGCATTCTCAAAATAATACAGTTAATCCCTGACTTTGCGGATATGTTCATGATTTTATCTGCGGCGCCAAAAAACATAGGTCCCATCATTTCATAGACCATGGTATTCTTCGGTACCACACGCAAAGCTATGCTATCCGGATCGTCCTCCTCATCGATATACTTCCAGCCCTCTACATCCGTAACATCGCTCATTCGCTTCATGAACAGGAAAGCCGCCATAACCATACCAATTTCAATAGCAACGACAAGATCAAACACAACCGTAAAGATGAAGGTAACTACCAATACAGCAATATCACTTTTGGGTGACGTTTTTACCAGGGAGACAAACTCTCTCCAAGAGCTCATATTATACGCTACCATAAACAGGATTGCTGCTATGGTTGGCATGGGAATCAACGCTGCATATGGCATTAACACTACCAAAATCAAGGCTAACGTAACTGCATGCACCATACCCGATATGGGAGTTCTTCCACCATTCTTAATATTCGCAGCAGTTCTGGCAATAGCTCCTGTCGCCGGGATTCCTCCAAATAGACCTGAGGCAATGTTACCTGCTCCCTGTGCAATCAGCTCCATATTAGATCTATGCTTACTGTTAATCATTCCATCTGCTACCACACAGGATAAAAGCGATTCAATTCCTGCAAGAATTGCAATGGTAAATGCATCTGGTATGACATTTTGAACGGTAGCAAACGTTACCTGCGGAATATGAAATGCCGGAAGCTTGTTGGATATCTCATACAGACTTCCGATTGTATTGACCTGTAAAGAACCAAGCTTAACAATAGCGGCTCCTGCAATAACTGCAATCAAGGAACCAGGAATCTTCTTACTTATGTAAGGCCAGATAATTAGAATGGCAAGAGATATCGCTCCTACTATCAAAGCCTGAATGTTCAGGCTGCCAAAACAGGAACCGATTTCCTTCACCTTTTCCAGTGTCTCAACCGGACTATTCTCAAATGTAAGTCCAAGAAAATCCTTTATCTGTCCAATAAAAATGGTGACTGCTATTCCAGCAGTAAAACCAGTCGTAATCGTATAGGGAATATACTTGATGAGCGTACCCATCCTCAGAAATCCCATACCAATTAAAATAATACCGGCCAGTATCGTTGCAATTACGAGTCCATCAAACCCATTCTTTGCAACAATCCCAGCGACAATCGTTGCAAAGGCTGCCGTAGGTCCTGCAATCTGTACACGACTTCCCCCTAGAAAGGAAATCACAAAACCCGCAATAATTGCAGTATAAAGACCCTTCTCCGGTGTTACTCCGGAAGCTAGTGCAAGTGCTATTGATAATGGCAGCGCGATAATTGCTACAATAATACCTGCTATAATATCTTTTACAAGCTGTTCCTTCGTGTACGTCTTCATGACGGAGAACAACTTTGGCTTCAGTTTTTCCATTATAGATTTAATCCTTTGTCCTCTTCACAGCCCATCATGATGTTCAGACATTGAATTGCTGCGCCGGATGCACCCTTTCCAAGATTATCGAAGCGAGAGGACAGTACTACCCTGTCTTCGTTTCCAGTGATAAATACTTCCAGTCCATCCCAACCGGAACATGCAATACCACTCATATATCCACCCTCTTCCGCCTCAGCTCCAAAAGGATTTACACGGATAAATGGTTGACCCTTATAGTATTCTGTAAAGAATTTATGGATTTTCTCCGGGGTGGGCTTTCCATTCAGCATATCCGTATAAAGTGGAACAGATACTACCATTCCACTATAGTAATCTGCAATAACCGGTGAGAATAAGGGCAGCTTGTCCAGGCCAGAGATAATCTTCATCTCTTTAATATGCTTGTGCTCCTGACTAAGCGCATATTCACGTGGTGCATCAAATAGTTTATCACGGTTCTCTGACTGATACTCAGCAATACGCTTCTTTCCACCACCACTATAGCCAGTCAAGGAAAAAGCACTGATTGGGTAATCCTTCGAAAGGATTCCTCCTGCAATCATGGGATAAACCAAAGAAACAAAGCCGGTAGCATGGCAGCCTGGAACTGCTACCCGATTACCATTTCGAATCTTATCACGATGCTCTGCAGACAACTCTGCAAATCCATATGCCCATCCCTCGGATGTCCTGTGTGCTGTGGATGTATCCAAAATTCTTACGTGGTCGTTTTCCACCAGGCTGACCGATTCGATTGCAGCTGCATCGGGAAGACACAGAAAGGTATAATCCGATTCATTGATCAGCCGCTTTCTCTCATTTACATCCTTACGAAGCTCTGGCGCTATTTTCATCAACTCAACATCATCACGATTCTCAAAACGTTCAAAAATACGTAACCCCGTCGTGCCCTCACTTCCATCGATAAATATTTTCTTTTTCATTTCATCCTCCGTTCTTGTGCATTTGTATTATGCTTTAATCGCCCATCGCATCTTAGTAGAACGCGCTCTACTATTCTCCGCGCATTCTGCTGCAGATGGACGAATGACCTGTTTTGAAATCTCCCGATATACACCATTTTGCAAACCTTCTTTAAAAGCTCTCTTTACAAGGCGATCCTCACCTGAATGAAAAGTAAGGATTGCAACTCGTCCTCCACTTTTCAGTGCACTCGGTAAATCCTCCAGAAAGTTATATAATACCTCAAACTCATTGTTCACGTCAATCCTAAGTGCTTGAAAAGTCCGCTGACAGGATTTTTTAATTGCTTCTTTTCGTTCTGACGCATCTACAAAATCCAATGCCTCCTCAATTACTTCCTCTAATTCTGTCGTCTTCTCAAGACGGAATCCTCTTTTTCTCTTTCGAATAAAAGTGGATGCAATCTCTGCTGCATATGGCTCATCTGAGTTTTCTATCAACATCCCTGTCAGCTCTTCTTCTGTAATATCTCTCATTCTCTCTGCCGCTGATATTCCGTTTGACGGATCCAATCGCAGATCCAAAGGTCCTTCTCTCTTATAAGAAAATCCTCTCTCAGGATTATCAATCTGCATGGAGGATACACCAAGGTCCGCCAAAGCAAAATCGAAGCCTCCAACTTCTGCTCCGATTTTTGCTATATTTGCAAAATTCATTTGTCGAATCGTTAAAATCTCAGGACCATACCCCTTATCCAATAACCTCTTTCTTGTCTTTTCGATTTCTATTGGATCCACATCCAGACCATAGATATGACCTCTACCCTCCAGCTTGCCAAGCATCGCGCTTGTATGGCCTCCATATCCCAGCGTGCAGTCAATACCAATCTGTCCGGTATGAATCTGCAGGAAATCCAGTATCTCATTGACACAGATGGAAATATGCATGCCTGCCGGAGTACTCCCCTTTTGTATTACTTTTTTAATTGTCTCCGTATACTTATCAGGGTTATGCTCCTTATACTTTTCATCAAAATGTTTGGGATGTGTCCCCGAATATCGTTTTCTTCTTTTATGTGTTTCTTCCAAACCAATCCTCTTTCCACTCAATGTACCGGAACTCATTTACTCTTGAGACTTCTTTTTTTCTTCTTCTTATTCTCATACATCATTACGTCAGCCTTTTCAATTGCTTCATCTAATGTAATGCTGTCTCCGGGTGAAACAATATAATATCCAATACTGGCATCCAATCGATAAGGGATTTCATTCTTCTGATTAAAGATCTCGATTTTTTTCTTTAATTCCTCAACGTACTGACCAGCAAAAATATCATTTCCATTGGGTGATATTATAACAAATTCATCACCGCCATAACGCATCGCAGCTTCTCCATGATGAACCTGTTCACGTATAATCGATGCAAAGGAACGGATAAAGGAATCGCCCTCCTCATGCCCATAGGTGTCATTTACACTCTTAAGTCCATCCAGATCCATGAAAGCCATCATCACCCCTGACTTGCGGTTATACATTCCATCCTCCCACACCTTCGTTCCATACTTTTGAAAGCCCGAACGATTGTAGATTTCTGTGAGAGAATCAAAGCTCCATACAGAATCCAGCTTTTTTATCATTTCCTTCATCAAGGTCTGCTTACGAATGGTCTCTATGGTATTACCAATCGTAAGTAACCATGTATAAAACAAAGGATTTCGGAATGGGAATTCGCTATCACCAATCAGGCAATATCCATAGCTTCTGTCTCGAAAGTGAATCGGTGATATGGTGTAAGTAATCCCCTTCTTGTCAGACTTCTTGAACTCCTCTATAAATCCATGAAGATCATATGGAACATCCTCCACAAACTTCTGATCACAATAGCCCAAAAATAAGTAAGAATGATCTCCATACCCATATCTTAAGTAATAGTGGTCTATTTCAGCCTCCTGATAAATATCCATTTTATCATTAATATCCGCAAAATCATCACACAAAAACAGATAAATCTCTTTGCACTCTACCTTTTTCAGATAGACCTTC